>JAXHUB010000119.1:0-14148 GCA_034189845.1 Candidatus Cloacimonadota bacterium
AAAAAAGAAAAAACGGAAGTAAAAAATGAAGAGATAAAAGTAGATAAAGTAGATATTGAATGGGAGTTTTTAGATAAAAGGATATATAAAATTGTTGATAATTCTGGGTGGAATTTTCCAATTCATGTTTTAAACGATTCTACCCTTTACTTTATGAACAATTTCGAAGATAAAACAAGGCTTTATAAATGTAATTATTTTGGAAAAAATGAAGAACTGGTTCACGACTTTGGTAAAGAAGTAGAAAATTTTAAATATTGCCCTTCTTCGCAAAAATTCTATTATATAGATAGCAACTATTTATATAGTTTGGAACCTTCAAGCAAAAAAGTGAAAATGGTAAAGAGCAGCTTTGAATATGTTTATGACAAATATTTGTTGAACAAAGATATTTTCGAACAGGTTTGGAGCAAATTCGGAAGTGGTTTTTACGACCCAGATATGCATGGTGTGGATTGGGAAAAAGCAAAAAAAATATATGGTGAGTTTACCAAATTTGCCTACCGCCCAGCAGAATTAAGTGCTATTGTGAATGAAATGATTGGTGATGTAAATGCTTCTCATACAGGGTATTATCCACGAAGAGATAATCAAGCAAAACATATTCAACGTGCTTATGGTGGGTTTATTTTAGACACGAATGATTTTCCTAAGCGAGGTATTCGTATCAAAAAGGTTTTCCAAAAATCAAAATTAACCCAACCATATGGAATAGAAGCAGGTGATATTCTGCTGGAAGTGGACGGTGAAGAAGTTGGTAAGGGCAAATCAATTTATAATACCTTCTCTAACAAAGTGGGCAAAAAAATTAATATGAAGTTCTTAAGCGGTGGAGAAACTAAAGAAATTGCTATAAAAGGTCTGTCTTACAGAGAAAATTATTCTATGTATTACGATAATTGGGTAGAAGAACGAAGAGAGAAAGTTGAAAAATTAACTGATGGAGAAATTGGTTATCTTCATATTCGTTCTATGAACAACAGTAGTTATGAACGTTTTTTGGAAGATCTTTTTGCAGAAAATTACGATAAGAAAGCTCTTATCATAGATGTGCGCAACAATCCGGGTGGATATATCCATGATAGATTGGTAGAGGTTCTAACAAAAACTAGTTATGCCAAAACAGCTCCCCGTTCCGCTGGTGGCAGAAAATACAAAACTCCTGGCCGGGTTTGGGAAAAACCGATAGTACTTCTTATAAACGAAAATTCTTTTTCTGATGCAGAGATCTTTCCTAATTTATTCAAAGAGTTGCATTTGGGAAAAGTAATCGGGATGCCAACCAGTGGCTCTGTTATTGGTACTGGCCAGGTAAGATTCATGGATGGTTCTAGTATGCGAATGCCTTCTAATGGCTGGTATAGCTTGGAAGATGAAAATATGGAAGGAAGTGGAGTGGAACCTGATATTTATGTAGAGCCCACACCCAAACAGGTTATAGAAGATTACGATGTGCAGTTGCAAAGGGCTGTGGAAGAGCTTTACAAAGAATTGAATTAATCGCGGTTTTTTTCTTCCATCCTTTTTAATATCTGGTTTTTTAGCATTTGCAAAGGAAACGACGAAATAGATGTTTCCTTTGCATATTTAACTATATTATAAGCTTCCAATACTTTATCATGAGCTAGGTGGACCTTAATTAATTCAATGTAAGAAATAGGGTCGTAGGGAGCTAGTTTTATACTAAAAAGCAAATTTTCTTCTGCTTCATTGGTTTTACCAACTTTTTCACAGGTTATGCCGTAAATACGATAAAATTGGGGAGAAGCAAATTTCATCTTAGCAGCATTTTGGAATTCCAAATACGCTTTTAGCCATATTCGTTGATGATAATAAGCCAAACCACGCAAATAGAATATAGTAGCTTTAGCTCCGAACTTATTTTCGGCGATGTTTACATACTTTATAGTTTCCTGGTATTTTCCCATATTAAAACTTAGCTCTGCTAAAAAAAAGTATGGAATTTCCGAATTAATGTTATAAGATATGAGTTTTTTTATAATATCGGCAGCAATAGTTAATTTTCCCAGTTTTGAGTAGGCAAAGGCGCGGTTATAATAATATTCTGGAATATCATTTTCTATTTTCAAATAGTAATCTAAAGCCAGTTGGTATTCGCGCATAAAAAGAAAACAATTTCCAATTTTGAATTTCAGTTCATCGTTGTGAGAGTCCAACTTTAGAGCTTGCTGGAATGCATTTATTGCTTTTTTGTATAGTTTTTTATATTGATAAAGTCTTCCTAATTCCAAATAGAGTTCTGCTGCTTGTGGATATTCTTTTATACCTCTTTCTAAAGATTTTTTTATCTCAAGCCAATTGCGAGATTTTCCATATTTTGCTTGCCATATTATTTTATCTATTTTACTCATAATTTCTTCTAAATAATTCTTCTAATTTTTTTATAATGATTTTTTTTTCAGTATTTTTATTAATAAATCTTCTAAATTCCGATCCGCCTGTCAATCCTTCTGTATAATGCGCCAAATGTTTGCGCATCCCTTTGATGCCAGCTTCTGGGCTGGTGGAAAACTGTTGTGCCAACTGCAGGTGTTCTTTTATTATCTGCATTTTTTGTAATGCTGTAGGAGTACGATTTTGTTTTATTTCGTTAAATAGCCAGGGATTACCATAAATTCCTCTTCCTATCATCACACTATCGCAACCGGTTTTTTGAAATATTTGCCGAGCACTGGTAGCTGAAAAGACATCGCCATTGCCTATAACTGGTATTTTCAGATTCATTTTCACTGTTTTTATAAGCTGCCAGTGAGCCTGATCGCTAAACATTTGCTTTTTGGTACGTGCGTGAATACAAAGTATATCAGCGCCACTGTCTTGCATTAATTTAGCAAATTCCGGCACTATGGGTTTATCCCAACCAGTTCTTATTTTCACGCTTAAAGGAATTTTGTTTTTTTCCAATATTTTTTTTACAGAAAAGGTAATTTGAGATGCGCGTTGCGGGTCTTTCATTAGTGCTGAACCTGCACCTCGTTTCACAACTTTCTTTACCGGACAGCCCATGTTTATATCTATAAAATCGGGTTTCAAATGCAATACTTTTTCAGCAGCTGTTGCCATTATTTTTGGTTCAGAGCCAAATAGTTGGATACCAAAAGGTCTTTGGAAGTCATTGAATTTGGTATAAGAGATACTTCTGTGGAAATTATAAATAATTCCATCAGCACTAATCATTTCGCTTAACATAACATCGGCACCCATTTTTTTACATATTTGCCGAAAAGCAAAATCAGTGTAGCCAGCTAATGGTGCTAGCCAAATTTTACCTTCTACTAAGTTACTCAAATTCATAATATATTAACAAGCTATAATTCCTCCATCTACAGCTATAATATGCCCCATGATGAAAGAAGATTTATTAGAAGCAAGCTATAGAACAGTCTCTGTTACTTCATGTGGTTCACCAATTCTTTTCATAGGTTCCACTTTTTTTATCCAAGCTTTGTAGTCTTCGGCTTTATCTCTGTCTTTATCAGTCATTGGTGTACGAATAACTCCTGGTGAGATGCCGTTTATTCTAATATTTTTATCCGCATATTCCATGCTTGCAGCTTTGGTAAGTCCTGTAAGACCGTGTTTATTAGAAATATACCCAACATCACCTGGGTAGCCTTTGTGACCTGAAACTGAAATATAATTGATAATCGCTCCACTAGTTTGTTTAAGCATCTGTTCGATTTCGTATTTTAAACAGTAAAATACTCCACTAAGATTGATAGCAATAGTTTTCTGCCATCCTTCTATACTATAGTCAGCAATGCGGCACAATTCGCCATCTACATCGGCGTTATTAAAAGCACTATCTAAACTTCCATCATATTGAATAATATGTGATATAACTGCTTTTATATTTTCAGAATTAGCTACATCTGCTTGCATATATTTTAGCTGCCAGCTTTGTTGTTGGGCTAAATATAAAAGTGGTTCTGCCTTATTCGAATTACGTGCACAAATAATCACTCTGGCGGCCCAGCGAGAGAAAGCTTCTGCAGTTGTTTTTCCTATTCCAGTACTACCCCCTGTAATAAAAACTACTTTATCACTAAATTCTTCGTACAAGGTTAATTCCTTATTTTGTTTTTTAGTGTAAAGATGGTAACAGCAGCAGCAGCTGCAGCGTTCAAGGATTCAATTTTGTTGCTTGTGGGAATTTTAACTCGTGCATTTGTAAGGTTTTCTATTTTGGAATTAATACCGAAAGCTTCAGAACCAATCACCAAGATTAATGGTTTTTGTGGCTGGAACTGAAAAACATTCTGAGCATCGTGCGAAGAGGTAGTTATAATCTGAGCCGATTGTTCTTGTAGCCAATTCCAATTTTTGGTTATTATTGGGATTTGAAACACCATTCCCATAGAAGCTCTAATAACTTTAGGATTGAAAAGCTCGCAGCTGTTTTCCGAGATTACCACTGCATCCAAATCGGCAGCAGCAGCAGTACGTACAATACTACCCAAATTCCCAGGATTTTTGATATCATCAAGATATAAAACAAATTCATATTTTGAAGGCATTGCAAGAGATTGTGGTATAAAAAGAGCAGCGATAGTTTGTGCATTTTGACTATCGGTTAGTTTATCTATTTGCCATTGTGCTGCTTGCCAAACTGGTATATCTTTAGCAATAGGAAAATCCACAGGCGCACTAAGAAAGATTTCAGCGGGTTTTTTCCCGTTTTTCAAGAGTTGTTCTATTAATCTTTTACCTTCAATAATCACTTTTCCAGTCTGCACTCGATATTTTTTTTGCTTCAACTTACAAAGTTCTTTGAAATTATTTTTGGATAGTTTATTCATATTGGAATTTTGGCATTTTTGTTTGATTTTCTTTAATTTTCCGATGAAAAACTATAATAAAATCACCTTTATCAGCATCTATCAATTTTAATTCAGACCCGAAAGAGAGTGGTTGTGTAGCTATAACGCTGATTTTTAATTCAGGGGACATTGATTTTAATTTTTGGGCTGTTCCCAAATGATAATCGCTGTGAAATTCACCATTGTAGTGGATTACTTTGGTCTGGGGATTTTTTTGTATGAAATTAGCGATCGATTCAGCCATGGTGTCATCTTTAAGGCATTGGGCAGCATATACACTTTCCAACATTTTATGATGTATATGGCTAACCTGTTGCAGCCCCATATTAGAGGCCATCGTTTGCAAAAAACGCTCTTTATATTCACCTTCCGTCACAACTAATGAATCTGCTATGAACTCTTTTTCAGCTGCTTGTAAACTGTCCAAAACCGATTTTCCATGTTTGTTCAACAAAGCTGCATAGCGGCGTGGAACATTTGCTGCCAAAACGGGCAATGAGTTCTGTTTAGCAAATTCTACCAACGGCCTATAGTCTGTTTGATAGTTAGGCCAAGGGCGACTTTTTTGCAAAAATTCTTTTTCTGATACTTGGTCTTGCAAGTAGTTATTCAGCAAATGCTGTACATCTCGTTCAAACATTTCCAACGATACACAAAGCCGTGGATCTTTTTCAAACATTTTTTTCAGCAATTGAAATTCTATATTATGAAGCAAGCTGTCATCATGAATTTCTCCGAAAAAGATAACATCATAAGCCTGCAGTTTATCTACTAATTGTGGTAGTTTTATTTCAGTACTGTCAGTATAAATTTTATATTCAGCTTTTAAAAAAAAGAAACTGATAATCAGAAGTAACAAGCTGCAAAATTTTTTCATTTCTTTTTCCTGTTTTTAACTGAGGCACGAATGAATTCACTAAAAATAGGGTGGGGGAGATCGGGGCGAGATTTGAACTCGGGATGGAACTGAACTGCTAGGTAAAATGGGTGATCTTTTATCTCAACAATTTCTACTAATAAGTCATCTGGAGAAGTTCCCGATATCTGCATACCATTTTTTTCTAATATTTCCCGATAGTCATTATTAAATTCATAACGGTGGCGGTGGCGTTCTGAAATGTTTGTTTTTTTATAAACAGAAGCTGCTATGCTATTTTCTTTTAACTTACATGGGAAAGCTCCTAGGCGCATAGAACCACCCATCATGTCAATATAGCGCTGGTCATTCATTAAATCTATAACAGGATTTTTACAAGCTTCATCAAATTCGGTGCTGTAGGCATTTTCCAATTTACACACATTTTGGGCAAATTCAATAACAGCTATTTGCATTCCCAAGCAAATCCCAAAAAAGGGAATTTTGTTTTTACGTGCATAGCGTGCTATTGTTATCTTACCTTCTATTCCGCGTACACCAAAACCACCTGGGACAAGTATTCCATCTACATCTGCCAATTGTTTTTTTATTGAATTATCAGAATGGTTTTTTTCCGAATCTACCCATTTTATTTGCAGCTCCATATTTTGATGTGCTGCAGCGTGAATTAATGCTTCTCCCACACTTTTGTAAGCATCTTGGTGTGCCACATATTTTCCGCAAACAGCAATTTTCACTTTTTCACCTGGATTTATTATATTTTCAATAAGTTTGTTCCAATCGGAAAAATCGATATCGTAGCAGCAAACATTGAAATGCTTGCAAATTAATGCAGGCAAATTTGATTGTATAAAAACTTTGGGAACTTCGTATATGCAAGGTACATCTACAGCATTTATCACATGTTCTTTATCTACATTGGTAAAAAGAGCTATCTTATCTCGTATGTCATCACTAAAATATTCTTCGGAACGACACAGCAAGATATCTGGCTGAATTCCTATTTCACGCAGTTTATAAGTAGCATGCTGAGTTGGTTTGGTTTTCAATTCTCCAGCAGCACGTATTAATGGCACATAGGTAAGAAAAATGAACATCGAATTTTCCTTACCACTTTCCATTCTGAACTGTCGAATAGCTTCTAAAAAAGGGTGACTTTCAATATCACCAACCGTACCACCGATTTCGGTAATGACAAAATCGTTATCTTTATCTAGCTTACGAATAAGTCTTTTTATTTCATTGGTAACATGAGGGATCACCTGAACAGTTTTGCCTAAATAATCTCCACGGCGCTCTTTTTTCAAAACTGTGTCGTAAATTTGTCCCGAAGTTGAATTGGAATTTTTATTCAAAGGTTTACCAACAAATCGTTCGTAATGACCTAGATCCAAATCAGTTTCAGCTCCATCATCTGTAACGAAGACTTCTCCATGCTGAAAGGGGCTCATTGTACCAGGATCGACATTCAAATATGGGTCAAGTTTTTGCATCATAACTTCATAGCCCATTTTTTTTAACAACAAACCAATTGAAGCTGAGGCGATTCCTTTTCCTAAAGACGATAACACTCCACCAATTACAAAAATGTGTTTAGCCATCTTTTAATCCTTTTTATTTTTTATTTTTACATTTATATTGGAAAAAATTATCGGTTGCCAATTTTTATCAAAAAATTTTAAAGATAAATTTCCTTCGCAATGGCAATCATATAGATAATAATCACAGAATTCATTTATACCGCTGTTCAAACCCAATATCATGATGCACCTATCCTGTTGGTTTTTCATCTCAGTTTCCAACAGAAAGTTGCTATCGGATTCTTTTGTAAAAGAGATATAATTAAATTTACCACCTGAAAAATTCAGTTTTACATCTTTAAATCTAAGATTTTTATAATAAACTTCTTCAGCTGCAAATGTGCCTTCCAAGCTAACTGGAATTATCTCCGCTTGTAGATTACCACTGGGATAGATTATTATTTGATTATCACGGGCTGTATTCAATTGTATTTTTGTGTTATCTATCGCAAAATTTAAAGTGTTGTCGGCTGTTATCAATTGGTAATTACTAAAATTTCTAATTTTTCTCTGATATTCCTTGCCAAAATTATATAGTTCATCGTAATCTATGTTTACTGCATTAAAGTAAATACTGCTCATTTTTTTAAAATTTATATTTAAATATTTTGCCAATTGTAAGTCGGGATAATTAAGAAAAATAAATTTATTACCCTTATTCATGGTTTTTTTCAGCATATTATTGGAAATGTTTTTAAATGATGTATCTAAAACTTTGGGCATGGTTGGGAAACCGCTGGCTATGCTTTTCCAGCTTATTTCTACAAAGGAATCAGTTAAATTAATCAGTTTTTCCATATAATTGGGAGTTTGTTGTAAAATTTCAGGTGGCATCTCTTCAAAAAAACGCTTTTTTAAATTAGCTGTTGTTATATCGATAATAGGAAAGGCTTTATGTTTCCTGATTTGTACAGCTAATTCTTCTAGTAAAGGAAGTTCTACTAAGCTGTCTTCTGTTAGATTTTGAATTTCACCTGTGAGGCATATAACTTGTTCTTCTTTTAATTTCAAGGCATATTTTATTACTTTATTAACAAATTCCGGAAAATCCTGCATTATTCCACAAACCAACTTTCACCTAAGGTGACTCGCAATAAATGTTCGATCTCTTTATTTAAGATACGAGTAGCTATTTGGCGAAATTTTTCTTCATTGTCGCTAACATAGAATTTATTGCTGCCGATTGTTTCTGTTTCTGCATTAGGAAGAATATCTTGCAATTTTTTTGCTACAGCTTCTGCACTATCTACTAGTTTTATTTTGTTGCCTACTATTTTCCTAATAACGTTTTTTAAAATAGGGTAGTGAGTACATCCCAAAACCAGAGTATCTATATTTTCCTGGAGCAAAGAAGTAAGATATTCACGTATGATAAGCTCAGAGATTTTATGGTTTTCCCAGCCTTCTTCAACTAAAGAAACTAATAGAGGGCACGCTTTGTTTAAAACTTTCATTTCCGGGGAGATTTCCTGAATAGCACGCCTGTAGGAATGGCTGCGTATAGTTCCTTCCGTGCCAATTATGCCAATTCGCTTAATTTTGGTTACAGAAATTGCCTGAGCAGCACCAGGTTGAATAACTCCAATAACAGGTATAGGCAGTATCTTTTTTAATTTTTCTAAAGCTACCGAGGAAGATGTGTTACAGGCGATCACTATTATTTTTGCCCCGTTTTGTAGTAAAAATCGAGCATTTTGAATGGAATAATTAAGAACTGTTTGCGGTGATTTGGGACCATAGGGAACCCTGGCAGTGTCACCAAAATAGATGATATCTTCATAGGGAAATTTTTGCCTGATTTCCTTGAACACTGTAAGACCACCAATTCCTGAATCAAAAATACCGATCGGCTGTTTTTTCAAAATTGCCTCTTTTTAGTTTTTTTCCAAATTTCCTGTTTTCGTTTTATTGTCAAGTGGGTTAGTTTTGGAAGTACGGTTAATTTTATTATAAAAATTAGTTGTAAAAGTTAAATTCATTTTTGGGGAGGTTATTTTATTGTATTATTGTGACAGCTTATCGAGCACTTAATACTTTCACTCTATGCTGTGCTGTGGAGCAAAAGCACAATCGTCCAATTTTTTTATACATTTTGTATACAGAAGAAAGTTAATATTTGCTATTTTATTATAGTAGAAGGATATTCCAATTTGTCAGAAGTCATTTTTCTTAAATTATAGCTTGCTAAGAAAAGTAGCTCAAAAATATTGGTTTTAAGAAAATTAGTATTAAATGATTTGATAAGAATTAACGTATTTGGCAATTTTCGGGGGCTTAAGGTTATTACTTTCAGCACTTAGAGAATAGTTTTGAATTGTTTTTCTACAAAATAGATAAAATAAACTGATTTAGAGATTCTTACAATTATTTCTACCTACTACTTTTAAAAATAGAAAAAACAGAAGGAAATTAATGAGTAAATTAGAAAAATTCAGAGAACTTGGATTAGCAGAAGAAACACTTATAGCCCTGGATCGTAAAGATTTTGAAGAACCATCCAGAATTCAGGCCATGGCAATTCCCAGATTGCTAGAAGACAAAGTAGATATCATTGGACAAGCTCAAACTGGCACCGGGAAAACCGCTGCTTTTGGCTTACCGATTATTGAGAAAATTATTCCTAATAACAAAATTGTGCAAGCAGTAATTCTAACTCCCACTCGCGAATTGGCTATTCAGGTAGCAGAAGAACTCAGCTCTTTTCGGGGTAATCGCCAGATAAGTATTTTGCCGGTTTATGGTGGGCAGTCGATCGAAACCCAATTGCGCCGTCTGAAACGTGGAGTGGAAGTAGTGGTGGGCACACCTGGCCGCATTATCGATCATATTCAACGTAAAACACTAAAATTGGAGCAGGTGAAGTTTTTTATTTTGGATGAAGCTGATGAAATGCTTAATATGGGATTTATTGAAGATATCGAAATTATCTTTGCTGCCACTCCTGCCGAAAAACGAACTATGCTCTTTTCAGCCACTATGCCTCATCGTATTAGGATGCTGGCTGAGAAATATATGAATAAATATGAATTGTTAAAAGTACAAAACAAAAATATGACGGTTGATACGACCGATCAGATCTATTTTGAAGTACATCAGGAAAGTAAATTGGAAGCTTTATGTAGGATAATCGACATTGAAACAGATTTTTATGCTTTGGTATTTTGTCATACTCGCTTAAAAACAGCCGATGTTGCCCGTAAACTTTCTGATCGGGGCTACGATGCAGCTGCTCTGCACGGAGATATCGCTCAAAATCAACGCGAGAAAATTTTAAACAGTTTCAAACACCGTAAAATAAATATCCTGGTAGCCACTGACGTGGCTGCACGGGGGATAGATGTGGATGATCTGACGCATGTTATAAATTATTCCATTCCCCAAAATCCTGAAGCCTATGTGCATAGAATTGGACGAACAGGACGCGCCGGGCGACAGGGGACTGCTATCACATTTATTACTCCTAGCGAATTCCATAAACTGATGCGTATACAACAAAAAACCAAAGGCGAAATACGTCGTGAAAAATTGCCTAAAGTTAAAAAAGTAATTCTTAAAAAACGTGAACGCATCATCAAGCAAATTTCCGAAATTATCGACAGTGGAAATTATGAAGATAACCTGGCAATTGCTTACGAATTGCTAGCAAAATACAATGCCGATAATGTCATCGCTGCCCTGATGACACATGCTTATAAAGATGAATTTTCCGAAGATAAATATGCCAGAATAGAAAATCCCGGCAAACAAAAACGGGTTAATAACTTCGACTCTATTTCACCGGAAAATGATGGTAAAACCCGTCTTTTTATTGCACTGGGGCGCTCGGATAATATGAATGCCAAAAAACTAGTAGATACTATCCAAGCCGAAGCAAAAGTCGATGCTCGTGATATTCGCGGTGTAAGAGTTTATGATAATTTCTCATTTGCTAATGTTCCTTTCGAACTAGCCGAAGTAATTATCGAAGCTTTCCGAAAAAAAAGACGAAATAATAAGCCTCTTATTACAATGGCTAAAGAAAAAAGAGATTATGGTAAAAATGCCAAAAAATCTGGACGTCGTCGCAAAAGATAAGTTAGCTTGCAATTTTAAAGATACCAATATTTATGCTTTATTGTAGAGCATTCAAGTAAGCGCCTCTATAACTTTTTTAACTATGAGGGTGTTGACAATTTATGAAGATATAAAGAATATTTTAGTTGTAATTAACTGGTTAACCGTTGCATTCTTGCACATTATTGTATGAGTTTAAGTGTAGTATCTATTTTAGCTTTTAAGTTCGATAACAATTTTTGTAATTTCCTAAGTGAATTTTCATATTACTGTAGCTAAAGAAGTAAGATATACCATTTAGAGGAGCAGTTTTGTTGAATTAGGGGGTTATTAGTTTGAAAATAGTGTGTTGTGTTAGAAAAAACAGCCACTGATTAATATCAACAGCTGCTTTTTATTTATTATCTACCGATTTTGTTGTAATTTTTGATGAATTTCGTTCAATCTCGCTTCTTTCTTTTATATATTCATTTGCTTGTGAATCAATTTCTAACACCTTCTTATCTTTTAAATCAATCGTCTCTTCAATTATTTACTTAATTTCAGGTTCATTTTCAGCCTCTTGCCGAGTTGCTTCCAATTCTTGATTTAACTTCATATATTCTTAAGTTAATTCCTGAGTTTTTTGGTTGAGTTTTGGTGTTTGAGCAATAATTATCATAGCAGAAAAAATAAATATTGTTGCCATGATGAATATTGATAATTTTTTTTTCATATAGCCTCCATTCATTTTTTCAATAAAACTTTAATTACTTCCGAATTGTAAAGCTAAGTATTTGTGTACATCTCCAAAAAAAAAATCACTTTTTGCGCTATTGAATATAAAAATTATAAATAGAGTTGGAAATTGGGAAAACAAGTCCGGTAAAAAATAATATTGATATTTCGATTAAGTTTCTTTAAATTTAAATTTTTTTTCAAGTATAAGTATACGAAGGAACGGTAATTATGATTTTGTCAGATGTGATATTCTATTTATCTTATTTATACTCTTAATTCAATCATGGATCTCTAAATAAAAAACCCCGAACTAAAAACGCTCGGGGTTATATTATCTGCTAAGATGCTATTTTTGGGAGGATCGGGTAGAAGGTCGCAATTGAGGGGTTAGTTTATTTTCAAATTCCACCCCTGTGAAGTAAGACACGATTCGTGGGAGCATCTCTTCCATATCATTATTGCCATAAACGTTTGTGTATTGATGTTCTAAGGGTTGACCTGTTACTAAAATCCACCCGCCGCCCAGGTTGAATTCGATAAGAGTGGGATTGCCTGATTCATCTATCGTGTAAATTGTAGTACCGTCTGGCACGTTACTAAAGCTTTCGTGGCTAGCATAGTTGTGATCCATCTCATTGGGTAGTCCAGCTACCAGTGGCAGATTTTGGTCGGTCACATAGTTCCAGTAATCGTAATCAAAAGTGGTGGTAATATTACCTGGCAGCAGAATTCCAGCTTCTACTATGGAGCCACCAGCCCAGCCTTCATCACAAGCTTCCCAAAATAGTGAACCACCCATATAAACAAAGTTGGTAAACCTAACTTGGCTGACCGCATAGTTGTTGTAGAAGGTTTGGTCCTGGTCGTTGGAAATAATTACCAAGTCTTCTCCTGGAATGAGAGGAATGGTAGCCATTTCAGAAGATGGAATTATTTCGTATGTGTTTTCTCCTATTCCCTCAGAGAACCCAAGTTCTTCTAACATTATTACCATAGAATTCGTACTCCAAGGTAAATTATCTTGAAACAATTTCACATGGTTTGCTGTGCCGGCACCACCGCCTACATTTACCCTATGAGTTTGAGAACCAACTAATCCACCTGTATCTTTTACTTGCAAGGTTACATTGTAGGAACCTGGTTCATCATAACTATGTACAGAAGTATGTAGTGTGCTCCAGTTAGTCCAATTATTATTAGTTTCCCAATCCCAGCGATAAAGTAATTCGCCTTTAGTATCTATATCATCATAACTATCGGAAGCATTGAAGAAAAATTCTGTGTCCACTATACCAGATGGAGGATCGATGGTAAACTCAGCGACTGGAGGGTCGTTTTGCCCTACATTTACTATTTCACCATTTTCCTGAGTTATGTAATAGGTTACTTCTTGTGAAGCATGAACCAGATCCCAGAAGAAAGGACCTTGTTCATTCACATATCCCATTAATTGAAATACAAGATTTATTTTGTTAAAAAATTCTGAAGCAGCTAAAACAAAGTTTTCAGCAGCATCTCCATGTGCTTCCTGCCAAGCCCAAAAAGCAATCTGATTAGCATTGTCAGAGAAAAGTTCAAAAATGTGTTTTATAAATAGTTCAGTATTTCCTTGTGCAATAGCTGCTTGTAATTGATAGCTGAGATTAGCATCGATATTCAATTCTTCACCTAAGGTGACCAAATCTGCTTCTGGTAAATTCCCTATAACAAGCTCAAGCAAATATAGTACAGCCTGCGACATATTCAATGTGGTAGCTCTGCCAATGGGATCATTCCACTGACCGAGTTTGCTAAAATCTCCTCCTTTTGTCACCCAAATCTTGAAATACCCATTACCAAGATCATAGGGTGTAACTTGGGGATAAGCGACTACTTCCGGTGGCCATCCCATATTGTAAGTAAATGTAGCTCTATCGATTGTTACAACTTCTTCTAAGTTATTTTCATCAGGATAAATACCAGCAGCGTACCACACATGACGTGGGTTGAGAAAACTAATATCATTCCCTTCGCCATCCTCTATAAAAGGTGGATATGTTTGAGGTTCATTATAGTTATAACCAAAATTCTCTAAAAC
>JAXHUB010000012.1:0-4353 GCA_034189845.1 Candidatus Cloacimonadota bacterium
GGAAAATTATGCTGACTGGCTACAATCTGATGAACGTCCCGAATTTTCTTTTGATCTGATTTCCAACCATGTAATTCCAAAATTAAATAATCATCGCCCTGTTTACTTTATAGTTTTAGACTGCATGCGGTTAGATCAATATTTAACAATTGCGCCTTATTTAGAAGAGCTATTTGATGTGGACTTGAACCTTTATAATTCAATATTGCCCACTGCCACACCATATTCGCGCAATTCAATTTTTAGCGGCCTACTGCCAGTTGATATCTCTCGTAATTTTCCTAGTTATTGGATTGAGTCAGTTGATTCTGACAATAGTCGCAATCGCAATGAACACCAGCTTTTGGATGCTCATTTAAACGATTTAGGCGAGCATTTAGAAAAGAGCAAATATGTTAAGATATTCACTATCGAAGAGGGTAACTACGTGATGCGAAAAGTAGATAATTGGAATAATGAAAAATTGGTAGTTTTTGTATATAATTTTTTAGACCTTCTGGCTCATCACCGTTCTAAAAGCCAAATACTGAAGGAAACAATTCCAGATGAATCCGCTTTACGAGCTTTTACAAAACACTGGTTTTTACATTCTACTTTTTATGAAACCATGAAATTAATTAGTAAGCAGGGTGCTACAGCTATAATAACCAGCGACCATGGGTCAATAAAAGTAAACCGTGCTTCTAAGATAATTGGCGACAAGAGTACTACCACTACAGTGCGCTATAAACAAGGTAAAAACCTTGTTATCGACGATAAACATTCTTTTCTATTAAAAGAACCGGAAAAATTTGGTCTCCCGCAACGTAACATTGTAGACAATTTTGCCTTCTGCAAGGATGATTATTTCTTTGTATATCCCAATGCTTTTCATCAATATCAGAAGCAATATAGTGGTACCTTCCAACATGGTGGAGTTTCAATGGAAGAAATAATACTTCCTTTGGCCCTATGCAAACCTAAGAAATGAAAAAAATTTTAAAAAGTAAACAAGATACAAAAGAGCTAGCAAAGAAAATAGCTTCCAAACTTCGAAAAGGAAGTGTACTTGCTCTTTATGGTCAATTGGGAAGTGGTAAAACTTTTTTTACACAACATCTTTGCAAATACCTAAATGTGCACGAAAATGTAAGCAGTCCCAGCTATGTACTCATGAATCAATATAAAGGTAAACTTCCTGTTTATCATTTAGATTTATATAGGTTAACTTCTTTGGAAGAAGTTTTCGAATTGGGTTTAGAAGAAATTTTCGAAGATGGAATTTCGATAATAGAATGGCCAGAAGTTGCCGAAGAATTACTTCCAAAACATAGTATAAAAATCAAATTCCAGTTCGAAAATTGCTATAGAGTTGTAGAATCCAAGCAGATTTAACACAGTTTTTACATATTAGCAGATATTATTTTCCTATTGATCTAACATTCCTCATTAGAAGATTTTATAATCAAGATATAATTTGATTCTTATTGAGATATTGATTATATTATCATAAATATTAACAAAACTCATAGAAATTAAAGTCGTGTTACAGGAGGAATTTGATGAAATTAACGAAAAATTACAGAGCTTATACTCTTTCCAATTATAAAAAAAATAAAATAATTAGAGAAAAACTCACACCAGAAGATAAACAGGCGATAGATGTGGTAGCCAGAGTGTTGCCTTTTAAGGTAAATAACTATGTAATAGAAGAGCTAATAGATTGGAACAATATTCCAAGTGATCCTATCTTTCATCTAACATTTCCACAGAAAAATATGCTTAAATCTCCCGATTTTTCCAATATTGAACAAGCTTTAGAAAAAAATATTCCCAAAAAAGAAATAAAAATTATAGCCAATAAGATTCGTTATAGATTGAATCCAAACCCGGATGGGCAAAATGATAATGTTCCTACTTACGGCAACAAGCGTCTTATTGGAATGCAACATAAATATAAACAAACTGTGTTATTTTTCCCTAGTAATTCGCAAACTTGCCATGCTTATTGCACATTTTGTTTTCGTTGGCCACAATTTGTAGGTATCAAAGAACTTAAGTTTGCCATGAGACAAACAGAATTGTTGATAAAATATGTTCAATACAATCGCGAAATAAGTGATATTTTGTTTACTGGTGGTGATCCAATGAGTATGTCTGCTAAGCAGTTCAGTAAATACATCGAACCACTTTTAAAAGCTGAAATACCAAATCTAGAAAACATAAGAATTGGGAGTAAGGTTTTGGCTTATTGGCCTTATCGGTTTATAAGCGATCCAGATTCTGATGAAATGTTACGACTTTTTGAAAAAATAGTAAAAAAGGGATATCATTTAGCTTTTATGGCGCATTTCACTCATCCGCAAGAGCTGAGAACAACTGCTGCTCGCCGAGCAATTAGACGAATAAGAAATACGGGAGCAGAGATAAGAAGCCAAGCACCTGTATTAAATCACATCAATAATTCTGCGGAAATTTGGCAACAATTGTGGAATGAACAGATTAAACTGGGCTGTATTCCCTATTATATGTTTGTGGCGCGTGATACTGGAGCTCAACATTACTTTGCAATTCCCTTAGATAAAGTTTTGGAAATCTATCGTATTGCCTACAGTAATCTAAGTGGTTTAGCGCGAACAGTACGAGGTCCTATTATGTCATCCTACCCAGGGAAGATACAGATACTAGGCACCACTGAAGTAAATAAAGAAAAACTTTTTGCCTTGCGATTTATTCAAGGCCGCGATCAAAATTGGGTCGGAAAACCATTTTTTGCTAGCTACAATCCCGATGCTATTTGGCTAGATGATCTTAAACCAGCCTTTGGAAAACAGAAATTTTTCTTCGAGAAATAAAAAAGCGGCATTTAACACCGCTTTTCTAATCTATTTAATTAATTGGAATATATTAATTAGGATGAGGACAATTATTACTATATTTCCCCATAATAATCTTGCTTTTAGGTCTTCAATGTGATGCCGATTATCATCCAATTTCTTTTCCAATCTAATTAACATATGTTCCAGATTAAAAAATTCTTCGCTGAATTTATCAATTTTCTTCACCTTTCTTATGTTCTCAAAATCTTTGAGAAAATGTTTTACAATATCGAAAAAAGTATTAACGAGCCCATTCAAAATTGGATTACTCTTGGGTTTAGGTTTTTCTGTTTTCTTTTTCATACTGTTAACCCCATTTTAAAAATTGTAACCCAACCCAAAATGATGGGTAGCATCGAGAACGTGAGTATTATAGGCATAATCAATACAAACATCATACAATGTGAATCTAGCCCCCATTGAGTAACTATTGGGATGATTTCTAACTCCAAAACGTAATGCAAGCGGTTCCATAACCTCAATTTCTGTGCCCACATGGATTTCTGTTCGAGATTTAGTCTTATTATTAATTGTCTTTTTTAGCTCAATGGCAGTAATTACACCACTATATGGCTCGTAGGAAATTCCCCCGGCTAATCTTTGTGGTAATTCTTGGTCATTGTCTTCTCCTAACTTAGGATTATTCAGATTGGTAACAGCGAAAGCTAGCTTTGTTCTGGTATGTAATATTGCTAAAGCTCCCACATTCAGTCCAAATGCTGTTTCATCGCCCATTTCTTTGAAAGAAAGGTGATACAAATCAGCAGTATAACCCAGATAAATAGAAGAATGAACATCTTCCAAAAGTGGAAAAGAATGAGCTAAATAATATGCTCTTTCCGACATCAATTCAACATCTTGCCACTCAACATCCATAGATTGAACTCCAATACCCATAGTTCCTAAATTAGCGGGCAATTTAGTGGTAAGAGCTAAAGTATTTAGAATTTCAAAATCATTTCCGAAAATTTTGGTATAAGAGCCTATAATATTTGTATTTGCCAAACTCATTCCGGCAGGATTATAAAATATTGCATCTGCCTCATTAGAAATTGTATAATATGCACCCCCCATAGCACGCGCTCTTGGAGATGGTTCATAGTCATCGAATACCCCAAATAAATTTATTGCTATTATTAAAATAGCAGTAACTGTTAAGATTTTTTTAAGCATCTCATCTCCTTTCTATTTTAGCTTTGTGCCGATAACAATCGGTGCTTTATCTGTTTTCTTATTGCCTGTTTCTCGTTCAAAAACTTCCAAATAGCATATATACAGACCTATCGGCAAAAGGTTATTATATTTATCTCTTCCATTCCATTCATACTGATTAATACCATCTTCCGCAGCTATAATCTCATTTCTGGGAGTGAACATTAGTTTACCTTCGGCATTGTATATTCTCAATATTATTTTATCACCTTCTTTAGAATAATAATCAATGGGGATTTTTTCTCCCTCTTTGGGATTGAATGGTTTTGCAGGTAATTTTAAG
>JAXHUB010000120.1:0-2614 GCA_034189845.1 Candidatus Cloacimonadota bacterium
CTCCTTTACCTGGTTGCGTGTATAATTTTCTAGACTACCAGTGGCTAGAAATTTCTTCCCCTGTAATTTATTCACTTTTTTTCGTTCGGAAGAACTAAGATTTACTCCAACCTTTTTCAGCGCTGCTATCATTTTCAAATTCTTATCATTTCTAAAAAAATCAAAAAGAGACTCAGCAATTTTATCTCCTATTTCATCAATTTTTTTAAAATCCTCCTTATCTGCTTCTATCATCTCATCTATGTTAGAGAAATATTGAGTTAAAATTCTTGAAGTTTTGCTGCCAACATAACGAATTCCCATTCCAAATAAGATTTTATCGAATCTTTGCTGTTTTGAATTTTCAATCGCAATTCTCAAATTTTCTACTGACTTTTCCGCCTGTCTTTCTAATTTCTTCACCTTATCATAATCCAAATTATATATATCTTCGATCTTTCTGATAAGTCCTTTCTCTAAAAGCTCTTTTATCAACTTCTCTCCCAATCCATCTATATCAACTGCTTCTCGTGATGCAAAATGCTGAATTCTGCGCTGTATTTGTGCTGGACAATTAATATTATTGCAATAATGGATAGCACCAGATGGCTCTTTATGCAATTTAGAACCACATACAGGACATTGCTCGGGAAATTCTATTTTCTGCGTCTTATTCGTCCTTCTTTTTTTATTTACATTAACGATTTTGGGAATTATTTCACCAGATTTTATCACTTTAACATAGTCTCCCTTACGAACATCTAATCTCTCTATCTCATCTTTATTATGCAAGGTTGCTCGAGCTACAGTAGTGCCTGCTAAAAAAACTGGTTTCAATATCGCAACCGGTGTTACCGCCCCTGTTCTTCCCACTTGAAATTTGATATCCTCTAACTTGGTCTCTTTTTCTTCAGCCTTGAACTTATAAGCTATCGCCCACTTAGGACTTTTACTGGTGTATCCCAATTTTTCTTGAAGTTCAAAACTATCAACTTTAACTACTATTCCATCAATTTCAAAATTGAGTTCAGAACGCTCTTTTTCCCATCTTTGGCAATACGCTTCTACTTGTTTAAAAGAATCCACAAATTTACTCGCCTTGCTCACATTAAATCCCTGTTGCTCCAGAAAATTTAAAAGACCTTGCTGCGTCCTGATTTTTTTGGTTTCTAACAACCCAACCGTATACATTATTGAATCTAAATTGCGTTTTTTTACCACAGCAGTATCTTTTTGCTTTATCGTTCCTGCTGCTGCATTTCTGGGATTTGCAAATCTATTTTCCTTATTTCTTTCTCTCTCCTCATTAATTCTTTCAAATTCGGGAATAGGAAGAAAAATTTCTCCTCGGACCTCAATCTTTCCTTTAAATTCTATAGAAATTGGAATGGAATCTATCATTTTGATATTGGCTGTTATCACTTCCCCTTCATAACCATCGCCGCGTGTAGTTGCATACTCCAGCTTGCCTTCTTCGTAATACAAATTCACACTGAAACCATCAATTTTGTGTTCTAAAGATACATGGGGAAATTTGCCTATCTCTTTTTCTATTTTTTTTAGGAAGCTCCGCACTTCTTCCAAGGAATAAGCATTATCTAAGCTATACATGCGAACTTTGTGAGGTATGGTTTTCTTCTCTTGCCTTTCTTCCAAGTCGGAACCCACTTGTCGAGTGGGCGAATCTTTACTAGCGAATTGGGGAAATTTTGCTTCTAACTTCTCCAATTCTTTCACTAACTTATCATATTCATAATCGCTAATCTCTGGGGCTGCTTTTTCATAATAAAGTTTATTATGCTTTTCTATCTCTTCCCTCAATTCTTGTATTCGGCCATAAGCAAAAATTTCGTCCAATTTTCCTCCTATATAGCGACAAATCTCATATTCAGAGCATATATAGCAATCTTTTTTTATTTGGCAACAAAAAAAGGCGACCTTACGATCGCCTTTTCTTCAAAAAACTACAACTTACTTAAAATAATGAGCCTATCTTTTCTAAAAATACTTCTATACCAAGAGCAATAGAAAATCTCGATTCTTCATTATCAGTACCTTCAAAATCACCACCATATTCACCAATACCCATGTCATAAAGTGCAGCTGCATCTAAATATACATTTTTGGCAATTTCAAATAGATATCCTGCTTTAAATTGTAAATAATTAGAGGAATAATCATTATTCCCGTCATCGTATGTTGTAAGTTTAAATGCAGCACCAACATAAGCTTTGTCTAGGAAATATCTTCCTCCTAAACCAAAACCAAATTGAGTTCTGGGATCTGAATAGCTATCAGAATTTTCATTGTAATATGCCAGAAATGCTTCACCCATAATGTCTTTTGTAATAAAATAACCGCCGTAAGGCATCACCATAATGGTATTAACTGCATCTGCATCTGAATCTTGCTTGTAACTTTCGAATCCTACCATTCCTCCGACATTAACAGTTCCCATTTCAAAAGCAGCTAAACTATTTACTACTAAAATAGCTAATAAAAAAAATAGTAACTTTTTCATAATCCCTCCTTTACCTTTTTATTTAAAAATCTTATATTTTTGTTATTTTTTTTAATTTTAGGAGGAAAAAAATAGCCCAGAGAATATAAAGAAGGCGGCGACCTACTCTTCCAC
>JAXHUB010000121.1:0-10239 GCA_034189845.1 Candidatus Cloacimonadota bacterium
TTCGTATATATGAGTTGTATTAGTATAAATTTTCCAATCTTTCTGAGCAAAAAGTGTAGTTAAAATAAACAGGCAAAAGATTATCCAAATTGTTTTTTTCATCTTTACTCCCTTAAAAAATAATTAACGTCCCTTGCGAGATAGCATAGTAGTAATAGTTTTTAATATTATTGAAATATCAAGTGAAAAAGATCTATTCTTTATATAAAAAAGATCGTATTGTAACTTTTCCATTGTATCCTTATAAGAAGCAGAGTGGTACTCATTGCTAATCTGATCCCAGCCTGTTATGCCGGGTTTCACCAGCATTCTTTCCCGATAAAATGGCACCACTTTTTCCAATTTTTCGATCAATTCTGGTCTCTCTGGTCGAGGTCCCACAAAACTCATTTCTCCTTTTAATACATTCCAAATTTGAGGCAGTTCATCTAATCGAAATTTTCGTAACCATCTTCCAACCCCAGTTATGCGTTCATCGTTTTCATCGGTAGGTGTAAAATCGTTATCGGTGTAGCGCATCGTTCTAAATTTAATCACTATTACCTTCTTACCCATTTTCCCCAATCTAACCTGTCGGAAAAAAACAGGACCCTTGCTATCTAATTTTATAAGCAGGGCAATAATCGGAGTTAGAACAAAAAATATCGGTAGCAAAACTATGCTCAAACACAGGTCAAATATTCGTTTTAATACATTATAAAAACTTTTGTTACCCTCGGTTAAATTTTCTAAGAACCAGCTTTTATTTATAATGTTTATTGGAACTTTGCCTGTAATATTCTCATAAAAGTGGGAAAGATTGATGAAATTAAGTTTCAAAGAAATACAATCAAAAAGCAAAGTAGTCAATTTTTCCGATCTCACCGGGTCGCTGGCTAAAATTACTGTAGTTATTTGTTTTTTTCTCAGATATTGTTTTAGTTTGTGCAATTGGTTATAAATAGGAATATCCAACTCTATATCTGTGGGTTTATCATTAAAAACAAATTCAATTGCAAAGCCCAAATGAGGTTTTTTTCTAAGTTCAATAATAAGGTCTTCTACTAAATCGTTATAGCCAATTATGGCAACCTTTTCCTTTGGCAAATAAGATTTTATCGACCAATTATAAAAATTTCTCCATATTATAAATAAAGTACCAAAAATTATAACAAAAAGCGCCAGATTTGTTTTCGGATTGATATCGATTAGCGGATTTAAATAGAAGAATAATGCAGCTAATAGACCACCAGAGATAAAACTTCGAAATGAAAGGTAGTAAAATTTGCGATTGTTTATAGCAAAATTCAAATTATATAGTTCCGAAATATAAAAAATTACTACCCAGATAGCAAGGATAATCGTGAACGGCCAGAAATGCTGCATCCAAAGATGTCTGGTTGGTATTTGACTATACCGCACTACCAGCACCAGAAATAGAGAGCCATAAAAAACAACGAAATCGCCAATTAACAATAAGAATTGCTTTAACTTATTATGCACCATTATATAATTCCCGATATTTTCTCGCAAATTTACTTTTACTAAAGTTATTCTTCACTTTGTATATAGAACCTTCTCGCCATCTTTTTAAGTTTTTATTATCTGGTAGATTTCTTAAAACCTGCACTAGTTTGTCAATCTGATTCACAGAAACCAGTATCCCGTTACGGTTATCTACCAATTCATTATTTCCCTTAATATCAGAGGCAATAATAGGAAGCCCATAAGACATCGCTTCCAAAATAGAAAGCGGTAATCCTTCCCATTTGGAATAAAGTAAAAAAGCATCAAAACTTCGTAACCAGCTGCTAATATCATCTTGCCAGCCTGGAAATATAATGCGATGCTCCAAACGATTCTTCCTAACTAACTGACGTGCTTTGTGCAACAATGAACCTTCACCTACAAATACAAATTTCAAATCAGAATTCAATTTGGCAGTTAAAATTGCAACTTTCATCGTATCTATAATATTTTTTTGTGGTTCGAAACGCAAAGTGCTACCAACTACAAAAAATCCCTTCAGGTCGTCTGGTTTATTGGACTGCAAATTTGTGACTTGCTCTACCCCATTGTAAATAGTTATAGCCTGTTGCTTACTAACCAAATTTTTGCGAATAGCCAACTGGCGTTCGTAATTGTTTACAAACACAATTTTATCGGAAAATTTAGCTACAATTTTTTCGGCCAACTGGTAGAATAGATGAAGGAATTTATTCTGGTAGGGATGAAAACTAAAGCCATGTACCGTGTGATAAATAGTTGGTACACCAGCTAACTTAGCTGCTACTCTTCCCAAAATTCCTGTTTTGGAAGCATGTGTATGTACAATATCGAATTTGTATTTTTTATAAATATAGATTAGCTGGAAAAAAGCCAAAAGATCACATGGAGAAAATTTTCGAAAAAGAAAATTGGCAGCGATGTGATGATAACCTTTTTGGGTAACTTTCTGAACCAAAGGACCTCCACTACGGGTAATCACATATTTTTCGTATTCGTTATCGGGTAAACAATCAAGAATATCTAAAATTACACGCTGTCCTCCAGAAAGAATTGGTAAAATCTGAATATGAGCAACCTTTTTCAATTATCCTCCAACATACAGGCTAGTTTCTCGGTTAAATATCTTCTTGAATAAATTCTATAATCCTCCTTGTCCAGTTTAAAATCAGTTTTCCCATGAATTAGTTCATTGATATTATTTTTTATTTCAGATATTGAATCTATCTGACAAATAAGTCCAGCCTTATATTTGGAAATTATTTCAGCTGCTTCTCCTTGTGGGGGTATCATTGCCAAAATTGGTCGCCGAGCAGCTAAATATTCAAAAACTTTGGCAGGTATAACTATCTCGCTATCTCGCTTAGCTATAAAAAGCATCAAAAAGTCACTTTTTTGCAGATATTGTACACTTTGCATATGGTTAACCTGCGGAAAAAGCTGTAACTGTTCTTTTTTATTACAATTGGCAAATAGCTGTTTAATATCGCTGAAATAGTTTCCAACAAACCTAAAGACAACATTTGGAGGAATTTGCATTTCTTCCAAAGCTTGCAGAAAATATTTTGGAGTACGTTCTCCGTAAAACCCACCTGTGTAGGTAAAAACAATTTTTCCAGCCTCTTTTTTTACCTGATTTTTAAAATCTTCGCTGTCATAACCGTTGTAAAGAACTTCAAATTTTTGTGGATCTATCTGCGGATATAGCTGCTTAATCCTCTGGCAAGCGCGATGGGTATTTATAATAACTTTACTTGCAAATTGAAGCACTTTTGTTTCCCATTTCCTAGAAAATTTTCGGTGCCAAGCCGAGAAGAAATTTATTTCCGGTTTACCCAACCACAGGTCACGATAATCTAAAATAAGAGGCAATTGTAATTTCTTGGCAATTTTATAGCCGACTAAGGCTGAAGTATAAGGCAATAATGTAGCATAAACAGCCTTAAAATCGTGTTTTTTTGCTAGTTTTGTTCCCTTGCGTATAGCAAAAGGTAACCAACCAATCTTGGAATCGATAGGAAAGATTTCACGCCATAATTTTTTAGTTTTTTCTGTAACCTTGTTATAAACTCGTTTCTTAGTTTTTCCGCGCAATTTTTCCCAAATTCGTAAAAGCCTCATCGGATCGCAAGAGCCTGTACGGTAAATAGGTACATTCGAAATTTCAGATAACAAACTTTCATCATAAGCCACATATTCAATCTTTTTAACGGTTAAAACTACTGGCTGCCAACCAAATTCTGGTAGATATTTAACAAACTTCTGAGTACGCTGCACACCAGGTCCGCCTAAAGGTGGGAAAAAATAGGAGATTATTAATACTTTTTTCATTTTTCCTTCTTAATTTCCTTTTTGGATAACTTTATACGAAGTCTGGTATCAGATTTAACATCACTAAAATATATTCTTTCCTTATCGAATTTCACTTTTGTACCATTAAATTGGAAGGTATTTTGTTTTTTGAAATAGGGCAGAAATATTTGATTTTCATCTTCTCTATTTTTATCGTTTTCCACCGAATCGACGCTATTATTACCCAAAACTGTGAGCACGAATCTATCCAGATGGTCGGGAAAATAAATAATAATTTCATCTTTGGAATCGGTTATCTGCACTTTCTCTCGTTTTTTCCACCAATCAGCAATTTGCTTTAGCGTTCCTTTGAAGCATGGTTCTTTCCTTACTTTTCCCAAAATATCATCATATAAATCTTGTAAATAATCTATTTCAGCAAAATCTGCTACTGTAAAATCAATATTGAAAAAACCAGCATATCTTTTTACACTCTTTAATCCTTCTTGGAATATATGTTCAGCTTTTTCTCTATCGATAATATGAAATGGTGAAGTTTTAAGAGACTTAACCCTAAAGGAAAGTGGTAGTTCCAGCACTGTCTCGCGAACTAAATCTAAATGACTTAAATTGCTGCTACGAATTACGGCGTATGGATTGTAAGGAACTGCTATTCCGAACTTGAAGCCTGGTTTAGATAGAAGAGCCTGAGAGCTATCGTAAAAAAAGTTGTTTTTGTAATGATATTCTGAAGTAATATCGGGAAAATAGCAGAAGCAAATTTGTCGAACACCAATCCGATGTTTGTTGATCAATTGCGCAATAGCACTTTTTTGCCGGCTCAGAATATCATTTTTGGCAGATCTATAAGAAGCCAGTAAAGCGATCTCTTTTTTTCGTTCCAATAAATTCTGGATTTCTTCAAGCAAATCTTTATCATCCAGGTCATAATCTACGTCCAATTCCACTTCTCTTTCTGTTCCAATAAAAAATGTAGAGGAAATTTTATGCTTATCTTCAATCTGGTTTATAATGCTAAAATTCCAATATTCCTCGATATTAGTAAGAATATACTTTATTTTACTATATAGATTTTTAAAAATGTATTTCAGATGAAATATGAAAAGAATATCTTGGAAGAAACTCTTGAAAAAGCTCTTAACAGTCCATTTCTGTAGTTTATCTACTTGATGAGAAACAGCAAAACCAAATTTTTCCGCCTGTGGCCACATCTCTTTTTTGGTTAAAAAACAACGTCCTGTGCGGATTATTGCATCTTTTATAACCTGTTCGCAAAACCATAGAATTGCATTCACATAGGGGAAATAGAAAAATTCATTATTAACAAATTCCTCATCGGGAATACGCCCTTTTTCATCTTTACTACAAGCAGACGTTTCATAACCACTTAAATTGAAAAATATATTGGCAATCAAATCAAAATTGAACTTAACGTAAAAGATCTGTTCATTTTTCAAATAGATAATAGGGTGCGGAAATTCCCATTCACAGATTATCGGTAGGGTATCTGATAAATTGATCTTTCTAGTGAATTTTTTCAATTTATTTTTTGATAATTTACCTGGTATAAGAAGGTCGCTAAAACAAGGGATAAAGAAGAGTATACGTTCTCTTCCTAACTGTAATTTATATTTATCGTTCAGTTCATTTTCCGAATAATAGAACACAATATCCGTTTTGGCAATTTGTTTTAATGAATTTACAAATTTATACTCATAACCCAATGTTCTGAATATAAAATTAAAACTGTATTTAATCTGATTTTCGAATCTATCTAACTTTTTATCTATCAATATTGCTATCATTTCTTACCCTATTTTTAAAATTCCAAAATCAGAATTCCCGGTTCCTGTCAACCACAAACCTTAATAAAAACTTGCCAAAATAATATGTTCTTTTGAAATTAGGCTGTAGCGGATATAACTCAGTTGGTAGAGTGTCAGCTTCCCAAGCTGAATGTCGCGGGTTCGAGTCCCGTTATCCGCTCCATTTTATGCTAAAATCTGAGCTACTGTTTCTTTATTTATATTTTCCACTATTACTGTTATCAATTTTAGCAACTCCTCAAAATCATCCAGACTAATAAGGCTATTGTGACTATGAGCATAACGTACGGGACAACCCAAAACTATAGAAGGAATGCCCATATTAGCTAAGTGAATATTGCGTCCATCAGTTCCACCACCTTTTCGTACAGTAGTTTGAAAACAAATATTATTTTCATTTGCGATTTTTTTTATAAATTTTTTCAAACTACTTTTCACTATCATAGTAGGATCGAATACTCGCACATGAGCACCTTTGCCAACAGCAGTTTGGGGGTTTCCAGGAATACCAGGGATGTCGTCGGCTGGTGCACCTTCCAATACTATACAAATATCGGCATCTGTTCTATTGGCAATACTGCTAGAACCGCGTGTTCCAACCTCTTCCTGCACACTGCCGGTTAGAATAACTGTATTTTTATGTTGCATCTTGGTTAATTTTTCGCCTAGGGCAATCATGGCAGCCACACCTATTCGGTCGTCAAAAGCTTTGGAAAGCATTCTGTTGCTTTTTTCACAGTATGAATAATTAGCTACGGGAACAATAGCATCGCCAATTTCAATTCCAAAATTTTGTTTAAGATCTTCTGCAGAAACTGCACCCACATCGATAAACATATCAGAAATGTCTAGCTTCTTTTCTTTTACCTTAAAATGCTTAGGAATTGAACCAATAATACCGTGAAACTTATCTCCTTTGGAATTTATAACCTCTACGGGTGATGAGAGCAATGTATTGGGATTCCATCCACCTATGTTATGGAACTTAATGAAACCATCGGGATGAATATCGGATACAATGAAACCTACTTCATCCATATGTGCTATGAACATTATCTTGGGAAAATCATTTTCTCCAGAATACTCACAGAAAACATTGCCCATGTTATCTTTACTAAATTTACAGTTGGCAGAAAGCTTGCTTTCGATATACTTTGCTACCCGCTCTTCATCTCCAGAAATCCCAGGAAGTAAAGTTAGTTCATGTAGTATTTTCTTATAATCCATAGCTTGCTCCTTATTTTTTGTTTATTATAAAAACCAAAATTATTAAGGTAGCAGCGCTCGTAAAGATAATATTTCAAATTGTTGGCAACAATTAAGTCAATTTGAATAAGTTATTAGCTCTTTTTTTTCCAGAATTTAAGAATAGTAAGTACGGCTGACAGCCCCAAACCAAATTGGAAGGCGGTTTCCCAACCTAAATATTGGAACACCTTCCGAAATAAGATGGTAGAACAGAATTACAAGCAAGCTTACCACAAATACTACTAGAAAAGTAATGATAAAATGGTAAAATATTTTAATCATTTTCTATAATTTAATTAATTAGTAGCCTGCAACAAACCTGGTAGATCAACAGCATCAAAAAATAGCTGCGCAATTTCTTGGTTAGGCGCATGTTGAATTTTTATAACAACTGCTTTCTGTACAGTGGTTGATTCATGATCTGCTTCTCCTCTTTTTTCTATAACAATAAACCAGCCATTTTTTCCCTTAACCTTTAGTTCACGCTGTTTCATTATCTCTTTCATCATACTACTTCTTTTAGCCATTTCTTCGTAAGGTTGAATTATTTGAGGTGAATTAGTAATATAAATTTCTAATTCTTCATCAGAATCACTTTTTTTGTACTTGCATTCAGCTTCCGTAACCCGCACATCTCCTTCAGCTGTAGCCATCGAAGTTGTATTGGTATCGATCTCGCCCTTTTCCCAACCTGCTAGTGCTGCTGGCAAAAATGGTGTAAAGGAAACATAAATATTATCGCTAATAACAGCTAATGCTTTTTTAACAACTGATGGGCTTGTTTAAGATCTTCTTGCAAATAGTCTTTACGTCCTTTCTCGATAAGTTCCTCTGATGGTCCCCCATTTGTTCTTACTTGCAACTCTTTTAGTTTTTAAAGTCTTATAAAATGTTAGATGTCAAGATTAATATTGTAACTAAAAAAATAATAAATGGTACTCCCGTGGGGATTCGAACCCCAGACCCGCTGATTAAGAGTCAGCTGCTCTGCCAGCTGAGCTACGGGAGTACGTAGGTCAAAAATAAAGAACAGGTCCCGGTTCCCAAGGTGCGTCAGCTTATCCTGATATGCCAGCTGACGCAGCTGCCTCTCGGTGTTTTTCTGTTCGGTGATGTCGCGGATGATGCAGGTCAGGGTTCTGCCCAGAAAATCGGTGGAATTCCCGAATGATACCTCCATGGGAGATATACCGCGGCTCTTGTGCATCCCCAGTATCTCTATGGAAGCGCTCAGACCGATCCTGTCACGGTCCTCGTGGTCCACAAAGAAGTACTTACGGAAGTCCTGCTCATGCCGCTGGTATATCTCCGGGGGAAAAAGAGTGTCGAAGGGACGTCCGTGCAGTTCCTCCTTGGTGTAACCGAAGATTCTTTTCACCGCGCTGTTGGCGAAGACGATGGTAAAGCTCTCATTGATCCGTACGATCGCCTCATTGACCGTTTCGGACAGGATGCTGTAGTTCTTTTCCAGCCTCTTCAGCTCGAGGAATGTGCTGGTATCGAGGGTAACGTCCCGGAGAACGCCGATGATGTGGGGCTTCCCGCTCCGCCAGTATCCACCGAAGAGACACTCGAAGGAGCGCAGCTCTCCGTATCCGTTGTATCCCCGAAAGACGAAGACCCGGTCCCGTATCAATCCGGTCTCCCTGGATATGTAGCTTGCAGCTTCCTTCATCTTGCTTCGTACCAGGAGGTGGTAGTGGGCGTGCACCAGCTTCAGAAGGTTGTACTTCTCGAGTTCGTTTTCACTGAAGCCGAACAGATCGACAAATACCCCGTTGTACCAGGAGATGGTCCCGTCGGCGGAGAGACTCACCACGGCGTCGTAGGCCTCGTTCAGCTGGGCCTGGAACTCCTCCTCCTTGTCGCTTCCGGCCAGGAATATATAGCCATATTCTCTGAAAAGCGAGAGGAGGCCCCCTTCTATCAGGGTGAGTTTCTTTTCCCCCGACGCGGATTCTTCTGTCTGTGCCGGCACACCCGGCTGTTCCGGCTGTTCCGGCACACCCGGCCTTCCCGCCGGGGCGTTCTGCTCGACAGCGTCCGTCATTTCTACCATATGTGCTTCAGCCGGTTCCAATCCGGCGGTTTCATGCTGGGTCATACTTTTTCCGAACCGTAAATTTTATCGTATTGGAGATTAAGAAGAAAGTCAATTTTTTTAATAAAAATCCTATGCGTGTGTCTGAATCGGCGCGGTTATCTCTTCCAGCCAAAGGCGTTCCTCCTGCTTGAGGTGCGGCGACAGGGCTTCACGAACCCTGACGTGATACTCGTTTACCCAGGTAAGCTGTTCCTTGCTGAGCAGCCGGCTCTCGATGAGCGCCGGCTCCAGAGGACAGAGGGTAAGCGTCTCGAAGCCGTAAAAACGGCCGAAGGGCGTTGAAAACTGCTCGGTTGCCAGGATGAGGTTCTCGATTCTGATCCCGTACTGTCCTTCCCGGTAGACACCCGGTTCATTGGAACAGAGCATCCCGGCCTCGATGGGAACATCCACCAGGCGGGCGCTGATGCTCTGGGGACCTTCATGCACGTTCAGGAAAAATCCGACTCCATGTCCGGTTCCGTGGCTGTACTGCATCCCGCGTTCCCAACAGGGGCCCTTGGCGAGGGTGTCGAGCTGGAAGCCCCGGGTGCCTCCGGGGAACCTGGCCGCGGCCAGCTGGATGTGCCCCTTCAGCACGGTAGTGTAATCATCCCTCTGCTGCTGTGTCGGCCGGCCGAGAGCGATGGTCCTGGTGATGTCGGTGGTGCCGTCCAGGTAGTGTCCGCCGGAATCGATCAGCATGAGACCCGGCTGGTCGATCCGATAGGCGCTTCCGGCTTCGGCGCTGTAATGGATCACCGCGCCGTGGTCCCGGAAACCCACGATCGGGTTGAAGCTCTCGCCGATGAACCCGGACTGCCTGCTGCGGAACTGCCTGAGTGTATCTCCGATCGAGACCTCCGTCAGAGTACCTTTTTCCCAGTTCTGCGAGAGCCAGTAGAGGAACTGGACCATCGCCACCCCGTCCTTCACCATGGCATTGCGTATCCCTCTGATCTCGACGCCGCTCTTGACCGCTTTGAACGAGCTCGTACAGTCCCGCCTCTCAACGGGAAAACAGATTCCCGCAATGATCTCAGCCAGGGCGGAATTCACCATGTCAGGATCGAAGACGAGTCTATCGTCCTTCTCCAGCACATCCCGCAGGAGAGCGTCGACCTTATCGTAGGGAACCAGGCTTATGCCCTCCTCCTCCAGGAGAGAGGCCAGTTCGTCGGACAGGCAGTCCCGCTGCAGCGCAAGATACGCTTCTTCGGCTCCGATCAGGGCATAACTGATGAACAGCGGATTGAAGGCAATATCACTTCCCCGCAGGTTGAT
>JAXHUB010000122.1:0-3742 GCA_034189845.1 Candidatus Cloacimonadota bacterium
CTTCCCTTTATTTCTTTTTTGAAACTCCTTTTTACAATTTCTCAAGCTTGAAGAAAATATTTGTGGAAATAGCTGACCCATTTACTGGCGGGACTGTATCGGGGCCTTCGAAAATATCATTTCTATTTATTGCAATAAAGAAGTGGTTTTATAAGCTAGGAAATAGTACCATTGCGTGGCTGTGCCTGGGTCAGCTCCGCTCCAGCCTATCAATGTGGTTCCAAAAATATTATTAGGATCTTCTTCGGAAAGAATACCTAAACCCAGACCGTTTGAAGTTCCTGGGGCAAAAAATTCGGAAGACAGCATCAGTTCAACTGTTTGGTGGCTCAATATTTTACCATTGAATAAGTTGTTAGAAAAATTCAGCATATCTACAGCAGAGGAAACACCAGAGCCAGCAGTCCAGTCCCATGAGAAATTCCAGTTTTTTGTCTCTACTACTTCATCTATTGTGAACAACCAGTCATAACCGTTCGAAAATGGTTCTTCTAGGAAACCTTTCCTTTTTAAGAAGGTTACTATTCAAGCTAGCGGATTGGGCTATCTTTTCCTGAAACAGTGAACTTACAGTTCTGCTGTAGCAGCTTCGATTATCATTCCTAAAACATAATAGCCAGTATTACTGTATTCATAAACTGTTCCGGGAATGAACTCAGGGGTTTCAGGAAAGGAGAGAGATAATTTCCTGATGCTCCCAATCTTTAAAAGGATCGTTGTACACTTCTTCCCCAAAATCAATGTTTGTGATCACGTCTGTAATACCACCACTGTGATTTAACAACATTTTAACCGTTATCTCGTCAACCTCTGGTAACTGCCCTGGCAGATAATCTTCTACAGTATCGTTAAGTTGCAATACTCCGTCTTCTACTAATTTCATAGTTAGAAAAGCGGTTAAGGGTTTGGTAATACTTGCCAAGCGCATCTTCATATCCGCAGTCATAGGGATATTGCTGGTTGAATCTGCCAAACCTGCTGCTCCTTGCCAGATTTCATTGGGGGTCTGGATTCCCATAATGGCTCCAGGCACTGTAGTGTTTGCTAAAGTTTCTTCTAAGATGTTTTGTAGTTCTGTAGCTGGCAGACTGTTTTCTTACTTGCTATTGCTGCATCCCCACAATATTAAAAACATAAAATGATAGAACCGAGTTTTAGAATTCGTTTCATATATCTTCTTTCTGTTTAAGTAGTTCATTATTGTTAATGTGCTTCAAACCAATTTTTCCCGGTTCCTATATCAACCAAGAGGGGGACTTTTTTGGCATATTTTTCGGGTAGAGCAGCTTCCATTTCACTCCTTATTATCTCTTTTATCTCTTTCAAGTTTTTTTTGTTAACTTCAAAAACCAGTTCATCATGAACCTGAATAAGCATATTCACATCGTGGCGATTTTTAAATTTTTCATGTAAAGATATCATGGCAATTTTAATAATATCAGCAGCACTTCCCTGAATGGGCATATTGGTGGCTATGCGTTCAGCTTCTGAAACAGCTCTTTTGTTGTCGCTGTATAGGCCTGGGAGAGGTAGTTTCCTATCGAAAATAGTGGAAGCATATCCATTATTTTTGGCTTTTTGCACTATTTTTTCTAAAAAAGTCTTTATTGTTGGGAATTTGTTAAAGTAGTTCTTGATAAACTTTTGCGCTTTCTTCCTATCGATTTTGAGTTCGTTAGAAATTCGGTTTGTACCCATGCCGTATAGTAATCCAAAATTTATTATCTTGGCGTATCGCCTTTGATCGGAAGAAACTTCTTTTTTGGGGATATCGAAAATTATCGCTGCTGTTTCTTTGTGAATATCTTGTTGATTTTGGAAAGCAGTTATCATTTTTTTATCTTCCGACAGAATGGCTAGCAAGCGCAATTCGATTTGTGAATAATCTGCAGCCAAGATCAGCCAATCTTTTTTATCAGTGGTGAAAGCCTTGCGAATCTCTTTTCCCATTTCACTTCTTACAGGAATATTTTGCAAATTTGGATTGGAACTGGATAGGCGGCCAGTGCTAGCTACGGTTTGGTTGAAAGACGAGTGCAAACGACCGGTTTGGGAATTTATGAGTTTTGGGAGAGCTAATATATATGTGTTTTGAAGTTTGTTCAATTGTCGATATTCGATAAGCAAGCGAGCTATTTTATACTTTGGTGCTAATTTTTCCAAAACACTTATATCAGTAGAATAACCTGTTTTTGTTTTCTTCACTGGTGGAATCTTCATATCTTCAAATAGAACTTGAGCTAATTGCTGAGTAGAATTTAAATTAAATTGTTTTTTTGCTATATCATAGATTTCTTGTGTTATTTCCGCAATTCGTTTTTGGTTTTTCTTAGAGATTTCTTGTAAAATACTTTCATTCAAATATACTCCTATTTCTTCCATATTCGCTAGCACAAAAGAAAGGGGGATTTCGATTTTTTTGAATAGATTTTCCAAATTCTTAGCTTGCAGCTGTCCAGAAAATTTCTGATATAATTTGAAGGTTATAATCACATCTTCACCAGAGTACTCTGCCGCTTTTTGTGGTTCCACATTGTCGAAGGTGATCTGCTTTTTTCCGCTTCCTATTAATTTTGAAATTGGAATCATTTCGTAGGAAAATTCTCGTTCAGCACATTCTTCCAAAGAGTGTCTTTCATTGGGATTCAAAAGATAATCTGCTATCATGGTATCAAAACATGTGCCCTCAATTTGCCATCCGTGTCTTTTCAGAACTATGTAGTCGTATTTCAAATGATGAGCTAAGATAGTTTTATCTAGAAAAGTTTTTTTCAAAGATTTGATAACATATTCCAAATCCAAGTTTTCAGCCATATTGTGTGCTAATGAAATATAATAAGCTGTATTTGTATTCCAGCAAAGAGAAATTCCTACCAATTCTGCTTTCATTGGTTCTATGGAAGTTGTTTCGGTATCCAGGGCTATCATCTGCTTATTTTTTACTATTTGCATTAGCTCCTCAAAGGCTTTTTTGGTGTTAACTAATTTTGTTTGGAATTTAATTCCCTCTTTTGGAGAATCCATGAAATCGAATTCTTCTTTAAACTCTTTATTCAAACGTTTTTTTATCGACTGCAATTCATATCTATCTAAATAAGCAACTGCTTTACCTAAGTTTTCTTCTTTCCAAATTAGTTGGTCTTTTTCCGGTTTTTCCAAAGGGACATCGGTAATTATTTTGGCTAACTTGCGAGACATAAAAGCATCGTCTTTGTTTTCTTGCAATTTTTGCCGTATCCCTTTAGCTGAAATATTTTCCAGGTTTTCAAAGATCTGTTTTAAAGAACCAAATTCTTGCAGAAGTTTTTTTGCATTTTTGGGTCCGATTCCTTTTACTCCCGGAATATTATCTGCTGAATCACCCACCAAAGCCAGATAATCTACAAATTGGGCTGCAGTGATTCCATACTGTTTTTCCACTTCTTTGGGAGTTATTCTCTTCTCTTTCTTAGGATCAAAAATCGTGATTTTATTATCTACCAATTGGCAAAAATCTTTATCTCCGGTTACCATAACTATTTCAAATTCATCTTTAAATTTTTCTGCTAAGGTGGCGAGCACATCATCGGCTTCGTAACCTGCTACTGAAATCTCTGGCACTTCTATGGTTTGGAAAAATTCTTTTATCGGTTCTACCTGTGCTATAAGATCTTCGGGAGCAGGAGGTCGATTGGCTTTGTAGGTTTCTGTTATTTCATGTCGAAATGTTTTTTCCTTTAGATCAAAAGAGATAGCAACATAC
>JAXHUB010000123.1:0-2513 GCA_034189845.1 Candidatus Cloacimonadota bacterium
GTTTCCGAATTTACTATAAGTTCCACCGAAATAAGCAGCGATGTGGGGTTAAGGGGAATTTGTATTACAGAACGCTATCGAGATGACAAATTTTATAGTCTTATTAAATATAAAAAAGAAGAGTTCAATGATATATTAGCAGCAGAGATAGATAGAGATATCCAAAGAAAAAAGATGCTTTTTGAAAAAGATCGTCAAGAAGCTGCACTACAAGAAGCTAAAGAGCAAGAAAAATTACGCCGTATTCAGAAAAAACAAAGGTTAAAGAAGGAAAAATCTTTGGCAAAAAAACAGTACATAGCCGATTTCACAGCTGAATACGCAGATTTTTTTGATCTTACACCTCCTAATAGAATATTTAATACAACAGGAGCTTCTCTTTCCCAATTTCCTACATCAATAGAAGCAAAAGCGCGTATCTCTCCTTTTTCGCTGGCTGAAGTTGCTATTTCGAAAAAAATCTGGTTTCTGCAACTCACAGCTAACAGCTTTTTTGATAGTGATAATCGCTTCCAACAAGAAGAATTCTACTTGAAATATAGAATGCTAAAATGCCAGGGACAGTTTATAAAAGCAGGTTTCTCGGTAGGTGCATCTGCTTATTTTACCAATCTGCAGCAAGAAGATTTCCTGAAAGCTGAACAATGCTATTCTCCATTTTTAGCCACCACAGTCATTTTACCTCACATGCTCTTTACTTATACAAACCTATATGTCGATTTCAATAAAGTGTCTGTAGCTGCTCAAAGTTATGTTTTCTATCCGCAAATGAAGCACTATCTTGCACTAATAATGGAACTAAACTATATTTGGAATGAAGAAATTAGTAATCAACACGATGATCTACTAGTATTTCAACCTGCCCTGAAATTTCAGACCACTTCCTATCTTAGCACTATATTAAGTTATGAACAAAATGAATATATGATGATTTCCTTAAATGTTAATTGTTAAAGAAGGGAGAAAGTAATGAGTGATATTGATAATTTACTTTTGAAAGCAAAAGAGCTGTATGAGAAAGAAAAGTTGGAAGAATCAAAATCCAAACTGGTGGAACTGCTAAAAGATGATCCCGAGAATTCTGAAGCTATAATTTTACTTGGAAATATCTATCATGAACTTAAAGATGAAGAAACAGCAGAAAAATATTTGAAAAAAGGGTTAGAAAAAGATCCGGATAATGCACTGGTCAAATTAGTTTTAGCCAAAACTTATGTAAACCAGGAAAAAATTGATGAAAGCCTGGAATTGCTGGAGCAAATTAAAGATGTAGAAATGGAAGAAGCCCTTGCTAAAAATCGTGATGAAGGTTTGGCAATTTTGTACATGACCCAGGCGCAAGAGCTAATCGATAAAGCTGCCGAGCTTCCGGAAGATGATGACCAAGCACTTTTTGACCTGCGCGACAAGATAGAAGAATATTATAAAAAAATTAAAGATTTAAAATATAAAACCGATGAGACCAAAAAAGATATGAAGGAATTGGAAGAATTACTCTATGACGAAGCAGATCCCGATACTTCCGAAATAGATAATTATTTTGAAAATGCACCCAAAGATGAAGAGCCAGATACCGAAGAGTGGGAAGACAAAGATCGTCAGGCAGCAAAACTTTTAGAAGAAGCCTTCGAAACCTGGACAGTGGTCGATAGAGACAAAGAAAACGAGATAGAATACCGCAAACCAACCAAAAAGAAGCAGATTGAAAAATCACAGAAATTAATAGACCAAGCAGCTGCCAAAGAACCGAAGCACAACTGGGTACAAAACAGAATTACTGAGCTACGGGATGTATTAGATAGGGCTACAAACAAAGTTTTCGAAGGTTCTTATAAATTGATGATAGCTGCTGTATTGTTTTCTGTCTTTTTTTGGATGTTACCCGGACTAAAAGGATGCAGCAAGGCTTCAGAGGTCACCTTACAACAAGCGCAAGCAGAACTTACTAGAAGAATAAAACAATATGAAGAAAATATTCCCAAATATGAAGAGGAGATCGCTCAACTAAAAAAAGGTGAAGAAGCTAATCCTCAGTATACTAAAGAACAGATTAAAGAACGTCTTGATCGTAGAGAAAAATGGCTAAAAGACGCCAAAAAAGAACTGAAAAAAATAGATAGTATGGATGCTGAAAAATATCGTAAGGTTATGATCTCACGACGTAATAAAACGGGCTGGAATAAATTCTGGCGAGCCATTTTTTACCTGATTTGTGTTGTTTTGTATTATTTCGTTAGCAAAACACCTCAATTCCTATTAGATAAACGACATCTAGAAAAGAAGATAATGGCTGTTGGAGGAAACATAGGCAAATCTATCTGGAATGGCATTTCCAATTTCCTAATAAACCAACCTAGCGGCTACACTACTCGCTATCGTTATTCCGATGGCTCTCATCGAGATGAAACCTCTATCAATCCAGCTCCAATTATAGGCATCGTCCTAAAGATTGGTATTCCTCTGTTGTGGTATTTTATCAATATAACTTTGCTACCCATCATAATAATCATAAA
>JAXHUB010000124.1:0-6380 GCA_034189845.1 Candidatus Cloacimonadota bacterium
ATTATTTTTGCCTTCTGTTTCCCTTCCGGTTTAGCAAATTCCAAAAACTTAGCAAAATCATCTAAGAAATATTGTGAATCGTAAGCAGCTTCCAGTTCCAACATTTTTAGCCAAATCTTTTCATCTGCTTTTGTTAGAGCTGCTTTTCTATAGAGATCAATAGCCTCTTTGGGTTTATCCATTTGCAATTTGAGTTCAGCCCAAGAAACCCATACCTTGGTAGTAGGGTTTTCCGAAACTAGTTCTTCATAAATTGCTTCAGCCTGCTTTGTATTTCCCAAACTTGCATAAGCAGCTGCTTTTTTCGTTAAAACTTCAAGATCTGGTTCTTCCAAATCTTCTGCTGTTTCTATTACACTTTTCCAATTCTGTTTGGAATATTCATAATCCAATATTTCTTTAAGAAGTAGCTCTTTCAGCTGGGGAGTTTGTATTTGCAATTCTTCTAAGATTGTTTTATACTCTGCTTCTTTTGTTTGCTCGCAAGCCCATTTCATACCATCAAGCACATTTCGCATAAAAGTTGGTTGTAAATTAGGTGAAACCAATTTTCTATATTCTTGCACAGCCTGTGAGTATCTTCCCAAATTATAAAAGCTATCAGCTATTCCCAACTTGGCTTCATTTACATTGTCTGCTTCGGGAAAACGTTTTAAATAGTTTTGGAATAGAACGATAGCTTGGTTGAAATTATCGGCGCTAAAAGCAGATAAGGCAGCCTGATACATAAGCTCTGGTTCATTCTTGGCTAAATCCTGGTAGATATCTGCTGCTTTTTCAAAATCTTGCATTCTGTATAGAGTTTGGGCAATTCTTATTCGAGCTGTACGTTTTTTTTCAGGCTCAGACACATTATCTCTGGCTTCTTGAAAAGCCGCAAGAGCTTGCTCATAATTTTTTAAAGTAAAATAGATGCTTCCCCGTATCATTTGTTTATCGAACTGATATGGCTGTGTATTGGCAACATTGTTTAAGGCAAAAAGTGCTTTTGAGTAATTTTGTTTTTCCAAGTAGATCAATGCTATTCGTAACCAAACAGCATTTTTATCGGCTTGGTGCAAAAGCGCTTTTTCGAAGTTTTCTTTTGCCTTATTTAAATAAGAATTTTTAAAAGCGATCTCACCTAAATAAAAGTAACTCTGCCCCAATTTATCGGTTTCATATTCCAATAGCAATTCAAAGAAACGCTTTGCAATTGCAAAATTATCCTGCCGGAAGTTGAGAAGCCCTAGTTTGAAAAGAACTTCATCCATAAAACTGGATTCTGGAAAAGTTTGACGGAATTCTTCCCATAAGGAAGCTGCTTGGGAATATTTTTGTAAATTAAAATAGCAGTCTGCCAACAAAAACTCTGCTTTTTCTCTGTAGTTTTGCCAATGAAGTTGGCGTAAGTTTGAGTTCAAAGGTATGGTTAAAGCATTATTTAAAGATTGTAACGCCTCCTCATACGCTCCCTCTTCATACAAAATCAGACCATATTCGTAATAGGCAGCACCCAAAAACTGATGTTGCGGATATTTTTCAATAAAATCTTGCCACATTCTTTTTTTTTCGTTTTTATCTTTCAGCAAATCGGTTGAATAGAAGAAACTATTAGCTGCTATTTCTTCATCTTTAGAATTTTTGAGTTCTTGCAGTATATTTTTTGCTTGTTCTTTTTTATTGGTCTTCAAATAGCAAAGAGCTTTGTAGTAGCTTGATTTTTCTGTATTAGCCTTATTTAGCCAATCAAGGGCGTCTTGGTAATTTTCCAAATAATAAAACGCTATTCCTATAGATTGATTGAAATCTTCATAGTATTGCGAATTTTGGGCTAAGCTGTAATTTTGATAATCTACAATTTTCTGATAATTCTTTTTCACCAAATGATAGTCTATAAATTCTACCAACGACAGCTCTCTATATTCATCTTCATATTTTCTAATAATTTCTTTTAAAATATTGTTAGCAGCTTTTTCTTCCTCTTGTTCCAAATAAATCTTCATCTTTAGAAAGAAATATTTACTTTTTGGTTGGTGTTCTATAGCGATATCCACATATCGTTCTGCTTCCGAATAATTTTGGAATTTGAGTTTTGCCAAATAGTAATTAGCTTCAGCAAAATTGGGGTAATTAGCATAATTATTCACATAAAAGGAAAAATGCTCTATAGCTGCTTGTTTTTTTCCCAAAAAATATTCCGATTGTGCCAATCCAAAAATTATTTTTGCTGTCAAAGTTGGTTCAATGTTTTCATTATGCAGCGTTCTAAAAATTTCATATGCTTTGCTATATTGCTCTTTTTCCAAAAAAATGGCAGCTTTTAAATAATTGATTTCGTTTTTGAATTCACTATTAGGGTAGTTTTTAAGAAATTTGAAGATTTCTGTTTGTGCAATATCTAAATTCTGGTCTGAATATAGGCCGATAATGAATTTTAAATCTTCGATTTCCGATGCGGAAAGAATTATTGTACATATTAATAGAAAAATGATCGTATATTTTTTCATAATCAATCCTTTTCTAATGGAATTGCCACAAACACGGTAGTTCTTTCACCTTCTTTGCTGTTTATCCAAATCTTGCCACCATGTAATTCGGCAATTATTTTGCTGGTAGAAAGTCCCAAACCCAGTCCGCTGGAACGATATTCATATTTTCCCGAGCTATGAGAATAAATATCGCTCAATTCATAGAATTTTTGGAAAACATTTTTTAGTTCATTTTCGGGAATTCCTATTCCATTATCTTCCACATACACAATCATAGTATCTTGGTTATTCACCTTTTCCTTTTGGAAAGCTGAGAGACGCGCTCCTACAGTGATAGTACCAAAATCGTTGGTAAAACGAATGGCGTTATTAATCAAATTATGCATAAGCAGTTCAAAAGCTTGCCAGTTAATATTAACAGATGGTAATTTCTCATCTACTTCCAACTTAAAACGCATATGACGTGATTCGCTGTTTTCTTCTATTTCTTTTACCACTGAAGAGAGAAATTCTTTCATATTCACTGGTCTTTTACTAATATCGGAAACCATTCGATATTTATTGAAATTAATTAAGTTTTGGGTAGTACTATGAAGCCTCATCACATTATCTTCAATAGTTCCCAGTATTTTTTCTTGTTCAGAGGGATCCTTGCGTAATCTTTTGATATAACCCAAAAGTGAAACCAGGGGTGTTTTAAGTTCATGTGACACTATATTAATGAATTCTGTTTTCAAATTTGTAAGAGAGTTAATTTCCATATTCTTCTTATATAATATTTCATACTGTTTGGCATTTTTAATAGCAACCGAAATCTGGATGAGTAACAATTTCATGAATTCTTGATTTACTTCCAGATATTCTTCAGAATTTCCGTAGTTATCCAAATACAAAAAACCATGGATACTATCATCTACGATTAGAGGAGCACAATATACTGAAAATTGATGTTTCTGTACATCAATGAATCCTTCAAAAAGTTCATCCTGATTAGCATCTTTCAAATAGATTGGTTCACGACTTTTTTGCACTTCACTTACCAAAGATTTACTTATAAAGGCGTAGTTGTTTAGTATATTTTTTGCTTCATCTAAAGCTACAACAAAGCGATAATTTTCGAATTCATCCTTTTTTATCAAAAAACCGCGCGAGGCATTGATAAAATCGAGTGTGAAAAGCACAATCTCTTGTTCTAGTTTAGAAATATCTAAGATCGAGAAAAATTTTTCATTAACCCTAATAACCTTATTCATTAGCTGCATCCGTTTATTCAAAGAGGTAAATTCGTCTATGCGCAAAAGCAGAGAGGTCAAATGTAGTCGTAGCAGTTTAATAAGATTTTTCTCATCTTCTTGGAAAACAAGTTCACCTCTGTCGGCAATTATTAAGCATCCAACTTGCGTTGTTTTAATGCGCAAAGGAGCAAAAACAACATGAGAACCTTTAATTTTACGAGAAATGATTTCTCCTTTTTCCAAACTGGTTCGGATATTTGTTTGAAATTTCTCTTTTTGCAATTCGTTAATTTCAACGTTGTGTTTAAGAAATGGAATAAGCTTATTGTAGTTCTTTTTCTTCAGCATAATTGCGTAATAATGAGGTGAAAATAGTGATTTTATTTTTCGGTCGATGAAAAATTTTATGCGTCCACTTTCTCGAATTTTTAGAACATCATATATCTCTTCTTGCCATTTTTCCAATTCTTCCTTAAACCGTTCTGCTATCGTTACTGTTTTTAAATCTTTATAGCTGTTCAAATGATAATGGGTTTTACGGTAAAACATATCTCTATCGTGCTGAGGTAATCCTCTGCTCACTTCTTCAATTTTATTGCGATATTTTTGGAAGAATAACTGTGCTTTACGTTTCACATTTAATTTACTATAAATCTGCACTAAAAGTTCGTAAATCTCCAATTCCAAAAAATATAGTTCTCTCTTTTTAACTAGCCGTAACATATCCACAAGTGTCCGCACTATTTTTCTTAAACTGATATTTTCGTCCAAAAGATCGATTTTAAGCTTACGCAACTTCAGCACTTTTTGCCAATAGTAGAAATTATTTTGCTCAGATAATCGCTCTGCTTTTTGGTACATCTCAATAGATTTCTCTGTATTTTTGAGTCCAAAGTATGCTTCCACCATCCTGATATAATTTATAACCTGTGCATAAACACTTTGATTTCGTTGGGAATACTTAAAGGCTCTTTCCAACATCTTTAGAGCAGCTTCATTTTCCCCTCTGCTTAAAAGTAAGTAGCCTTTCATCTGAAAATAAAACTCATCCTCTTTTTGTTCTAAAATTATTTTTTTCCCCTGCTTTAATAAATTCGCTATTTTGTTGTAATCTCCAATATTAATAAGGTAATAGAAGTAAGTTTTAATAAGTGGATTAATATCGTTGATATTACTTTTGATTAATTGAGGCGCATGTTCTTCTATGAATCGATAATAATATTGAAGATTTTTAATCCGACTTTTAGCAATAGCTAAATTATTTATTATGGAGTTGTAGAAAGGTTTATTTTCTAATGAATTGCAAATTCCTATAGCTTCTAAAAGATATTTTTCCGCTTTTTGAAACTCTCCCAGCTTTATATACGCTTCACCATGATTCAATAGGGTTTGTACTATACCAGATTTTATATCATTCTCACGGACAATTTTCAGTGCTTTATCGAAATATCTTAAAGCAGTATTGGTGTCACCTCGCATAAGTGCTACATCACCAATGTTATTGTAAATTGTCCCTATTTTTTTTATATAGTTCTGATTCTCCCAAATATTACAAGCTACCATGAAATTTTCATTAGCTTCATTCAACATACGCTGTCTGTGATACATAAGTGCTAAGAAATTGTGCAATTCACCTAATTTTATTAAAAAATAGCCATCGTTTTGAGACCTTATTTGCGGGAGATAATTTTCTATAAGTTTAATGGCATCGTTTGGTTTATTTTGCGAACCCAAAAAAAGTGCTTTTAGGCCCACCACTTGGATCTCGAGAGCAGGAATAAGTTCATAAAGACTTAATTCTTCTAAACATTCGCCCATTTTTTCATACTCACTTAGGGAAAAATAGGTACGAGCAATTTTGATAAGCGAAAGCATCTTGAAAAACCCTGTCAGAGCCTTATCGTATGCTTTCTGCAACCGTTGTAGAGCTAACTGGAATTTTTCCAATTCCATATAGAAAAGGCCTATAAGTAAGTGTTTTTCGGCAATATCTGGCATCTTCATAATGAAATTTTTCAGTTCTTCGGGAATCCTATTGGGAGTAATCCATTCCGATCTTTTTATTAACCGTAGTAGGTCTTTGTGAATATCTGCTTTAGAAACAGCTTCAGAGTGAGCAAAATCAATTTCCACGGCAATGCAAAGCTGCTCGAAGCTAGCGTGATATTCTTTTTTTTCCTCATAATAATCGGAAAGCTGAATGGTGTATTTATGAAGAGCATCGAATTCTTGAATGTAATTAGCATGTTTTATAATACCTTTTAAGAATTCCAGACGTTTTACCGGTTTATCTTGAAAATATTTTAAAACTTTACGGCTTACATCTTGCCTTTGCTCTTCCGAAATCTCCAGCCACATTCTTTCTTTTGCTTCTTTGAATGTAAAGCTATAGTATTCATCTTCTCTTTTTAAGATTTCGTTATTCAAGCCATCATTAATGATAAAGAATGCTTCTTTATCGGAAATATCTAAAATAAATTTGAGTAGTTCTTTAGAAAATGGTGTAAAAATAGCTGCCACATTTTGCAGAGCTTTGTAAGTTTTAGATTGCAAATGGCTCATTCTGTCGTAAATAGAATGTATAACTTCCTCTGGTAGATCGTAGTCATAAAGATTCACCTCAAAATCATATTTATTCTTATTCCAGATGACTTTATTCTGGGTAAGTTCTATT
>JAXHUB010000125.1:0-8965 GCA_034189845.1 Candidatus Cloacimonadota bacterium
TTTAGACCAATGGGAATAGAACAGCAAAACTGGCCAGCAGTAGTTGGAATGATCACTGGAATTTTTGCAAAGGAAACAGTAGTTGGAACCCTAGATGCCTTATATACTCAAATGGCTGGAGAAAGCAAATCCCAAAGCGAGACTGAAGAACCTGGTTATAGCTTTACTTCAGGTATAGTTGCTTCATTTAGGGCAATAGCAGTTGGTTTTGGATTTGTAGAGGAAGAAGATGAACCACAACAGCTGCAAAAGCGTGTTACAAACGAAATGATGACTAGGTTTGGCGGCAAGAACAACGCTTTCGCTTATCTGCTTTTTATTCTTATATATGCTCCATGTGTAGCAGTAATTGCAGTAATTTATAAGGAAACAAATTTAAAATGGACAATTTTTTCGGTTGCCTACCTCACAATTTTGGCTTGGATGGTCGCTACTCTGTTCTATCAGATAAGTATTCTTGGCAGCCAACCAATTGTTTCACTCAGTTGGATAGTTTTAATTACGACAATTATAATGGGTTTTATAAAGATGCTAAAAAAAGTAAATCCACCACTAGATTTTTGATAATGCTTTGCAAAAAAAATAGAAGAACGTAGATTTTATTATAAAAAAGGATGTAAAATTGTTTGGAAGAGGAAAAGAACACAGAGGTAAAGGCCGAAAACGTTGTAGAAACTCACATCCGCGTCATAGATTTAGAGACAATCGTTTTTTGAATTTATGTGAAGCTGAAGTGGGTAAAAAATATGTTGTTATGAATAATCCTGACCATAAAATTATGGAAATGGGTGTTTTTAATGGTTGCGTTATAACTGTTCACAAAAATAACCAAGGGGATAATAATATAATTGTTGGGGTGGGTGAATCCAGGTTTATAATTCCTAAACCTACAGCTTGCCGCATTCTAATAAGATAGATGCTTTCACAAATAATAGAGCAATTTCATAAGAGGAATATACTTAGTGTTTCCGAGCTGGCTTCTACATTAAATTCCAGTAAGAATGCTGTGGAGGGAATGCTGCAGATTTTGGTTAGAAAAAAGTTGATAAGAGTCTGGTTACCTCAGTGCAAGAGTTGCAGCTCATCTTGTGTTAGCTGCAATTTGATGAATGAAAAATTTTATGAATGGATTTCTGCTTGACTAAAACCCGCAAAATTTACTAAAAGTTAATTTATGCAAGCGTTGAACAAAGAGATAAAATATTTAAAAGGAGTAGGCGAAAAGCGTTCTCGTTTATTAAACAAGTTAAATATTTATACTATTGCTGATTTAATGGAGTTTTTTCCTCGCACCTATTTAAATCGTAAATTCAAAAATCAAATAGCACAATTGCAACCAGATGAACAAGCAGCAGTTGTGGGTCATATTGTTTCGGTCGAAAAGCGCAATATGAGTAAGCCTTCGCAACTGAATGTGGTTATTAGTGATGGTAAAAGTTATCTGTTTTGTACTTGGTTCAGGTTTGGTAAATGGTTACCTGCAAAGTTTGAGATTGGTAAAAAGATTTGGGTGAGCGGAAAAGTTTCCTATTTTAGAGGTAGTCCGCAAATAATACATCCAGATTTTGAAATACTAGAAGAAGAAAACCCTCATAGTTTCTGGAATTCCAGAGATATTTTACCAGTGTATCCACTTACAGAAGGCATTAGCATGCGGCAGATGCGTAGATTAATATTAAATGCTTTCGAAATTTATGCTGACCAAATAGAAGAAACACTGCCCGATTATATATTGGAAAGAATGAAATTTTTACCAAGGCGGATTTCTTTACAAAAAATACATTTTACCCAAAACCCCGAGGAAGCTGAACAGATAAAAATCCGATACGCTTTTGAGGAACTTTTCTTTCATCAAATTATGCTAGCCCGGGTGAAGAATTACCATAATAAGAAAGAATATGGAATTAGATTTACTTTGCACAAAACTCATACTACTAAATTAAAAAAATCTTTACCCTTCCAAATGACTACTGCCCAAAAAAGAGTTATCAGAGAAATTGTGAATGACATGAATTCCGATAAACAAATGAATCGTTTACTGCAGGGTGATGTGGGCTCAGGTAAAACTATTGTGACGGTTTTTGCAATGCTTTTGGCAATTGAAAATGGATACCAAGCTATTTTTATGGCTCCTACTGAAATTCTAGCTGAACAGCATTTTGCCAACATAAAGTCTTTTTTGAAAGACCACGAAAAAATTAATATCGCACTTTTAAAAGGTGGAAATTACAAGGGCAAAAAAACTATAAAAGAAAAAATAGCCGCAGGGGGAATAGACATAATAGTTGGAACGCACGTACTTATACAACCCGAAATGAAATATTATAAAGTTGGATTTGTAGCAATAGATGAACAACATCGGTTTGGAGTAGAGCAAAGAGCAACTTTATCTCAAAAGAATAAACATCCTGATGTAATGTATCTTTCAGCAACACCTATTCCACGTTCTTTGGCGTTAACAGTTTATGGTGATTTAGATGTAAGTGTTTTGGACGAACTCCCACCAGGCAGAAAGGATATAAAAACGATCTGGCGTGGTTCCAACAAAAAGAAAACGGTTTATAAAGAGGTTTTACAGCAACTGAAAAGTGGGAAGCAAGTCTATATTGTTTGCCCACTTATAGAGCAATCAGAAAAAAGTGAGCTTTTAGCTGCTGAAACCTTGTATCAAGAAATTTCTGACCGTATTTTTCCTAGTTACAAAAGTTTTTTGCTACACGGAAAAATGAAAACAGCTGAAAAAGATAAAATAATGCATGATTTTAAAAATACACCTGCTTCTATCTTAGTATCCACCACGGTGATTGAAGTGGGAATTGATGTTGCCAATGCTACTGTAATGATAATAGAGCACGCTGAAAGGTTTGGACTTAGTCAACTACATCAATTGCGAGGAAGAGTAGGCAGAGGAGCAGATCAATCTTATTGCTACCTTATAACCTATCCTCCCTTAAGCGTAGTAGCAAGAGAACGAATGGAAACTATGGTTGCCACCAATGATGGTTTTGTGTTAGCCGAGAAGGATTTGGAATTGAGAGGTCCGGGTGATTTTTTTGGAACTGAACAATCTGGGATGCCGATTTTTAAACATGCTAACCTGGTGCGTGATCAAAAATTATTGAAAATTGCCCGTCAAATTGCCTTTCAGGTTATAAAAGATGATTCTGAACTAAAAAATCCGTGTAATAAAAAATTACGAAAAAAATACTTCGCTGAATTTTCGGAAAGAGAACAGCTGTTTAACTTCTAATTTGAATAAAAAGTACAGGTAACAGTTACTTTTATATTCTTCTCTCTAGTGGAAGTAGAATGAATGCCATAACCGGAAATTTTTGTGGAATAGGGCTCTGTGATTTGAAAAACTCCCGCGCGTGCTGTTTTTAATTTGCCTACTTTTGAACCATTAGCGGATGCTATTTTCAAAGCTCTTTCTCTGGCATTAATGGTAGCAGCGGAGAGCAATTGTTTCTTTATTTCTTGTAGTTCGGAAGAGAAATACTCTAATCTGGTGCGTTCGAAGGCTATTCCATTTTCTATGAAAATATGTGGATTAATACTGAGCTCCTCTAATTTATCCAGTTCCTCAGAAATAATGTAAATTCTTTGCTCGAAACGATTACCCACTATTTTACCTTGCTCGCCATACTGTTTATTTACATTAACAGGACTAATATTCATATCAATGTAAGAAATATCTTGTTTTTCCCATATTTGTTTAAAAGTTTGAAGTTTTTTTTGTAAAATTATGTATCCGGCTTCAATGTCGTTAACATCATTAACATTAGCAGAGAGGGAAAAGTCCCATTTTATTTTATCTGCGGTAAAAGATTCTGTGGCATAACCAACTACTCTAATAGTATTTTTATCTGCTCGGGAGGCATAAAAAAACATTCCGAACACCATAGCTGCCAAAATTATTCCTATGCTTAAAATATAAGCGATTCTATTATTCATAATAATCCTCCAATTTCTGTTTACTACCTTGCAAATCTATGCTATAAAGACCAGTTTTGTCAATCAAAATTCCCGCACCTTTATTTCCCTTTTTCAAACCAGCATCAATAGCAATTACTTTATTATCGAACATTGGTGTAATCTTGTCTTGAGTACTATGGCCAACAATAATTTTCTTAGCCCCAAAATGGATAAGTGTGCTGTCGATTTGCGCTTCTTGTATAGCATTGTAATATTTGCTTTTCTCAAAATATCCACGAAACCAAAAAGGCCCTTTACTGTGTTTTAAATATTGCAGACTATCTGGTAAATTCGTTTTAGAAGCTAACTTATTTATCTCGGGGATAGTTAGATTTTGGCGATAAATAAGCGGGTGAATACCTGCATGTACAAATAGTATGTCGTTTATTTTTACTATTGTAGAAAGATTGTACAGCCATTTTCCTATTATAGTATTTTCAGAATACAATTGAGGATATTCTTTTTTGATAAGCTTGCAGGTTTTTTCTAAATATTTCTTATGAACATAACGCAAATCGTTTTCCAATACCATTTTTTCGTGATTGCCCATAAGAAAAATCAAGCTACCACCAGCTTCTCTAGCTTGTTTCCGCAATTTGTATAGAAGCCATAAACTCTCATTTACTTTAGCTCCTCTGTCAAAAATATCACCTACAACTAATAAGACACCACTCCCAAATTTCCAATTATAATCATCACCTATTATATCTGCTTGTTTTAATAAAGTACACATAGTATCAAATTGGCCATGAACATCACTGAAAGCAAAAATCTTTGCAGCAGTTAAGGAATCTAATTGTTCATATTTATCATCGTAAATTTCGAATGAGAAGGGTAGGATATCTCTCTGGGAAAAAGTTTTGTGAACAGTTTTATAATTAACAAGAGAATCATTTTGAACGTAATAGATATCGAAGTTTTCATTTTTATTAAAAATATAAGGGCCATCTGTCCAACTAGTATTATTATTTTCGGCAAATGAAATATAAGAATTTGCTGCACCCAAGGAATAGAGAATTATAATAATTCCAAAGAGAGTTTTTTTCATTACGATTTTTTCCTTTTTAGAATAATGGATGTTAGATAAGCTATACCGCCGACAATAATAATAGTGGGTCCTGTGGGAAGATTATGGTAGTAGGAAAAAGCAATTCCGCTTCCTGTGAAAATTATTCCTAAAATTGCAGAAAAGAACATCATTGCCGCGGGACTTTTACCAAATAGAAAGGCAATTGCAGCAGGTAGAGTAAGCAGAGCTATTACCAGAATAATTCCTACTATTTGTATAAGCACAACTATTGTAAGTGCAATAAGGATTAGTAAAAAAATGTAGAGAAAATTTACCTTTAAACCCGAGATACGAGCATATTTTTCATCAAAGGAAATGGCAATGAACTGCCTGTACAAAAGAATTACGCTTCCTATTATGATTAAATTCAAAATAACTAGTATCCATAAGTCTAAGCGAGAAACCAACAAAATATTTCCAAAAAGATAGGTCATAAGATCGCTTTGATAGCCTGGCGTAAGATGCATAAATATAACTCCCATTGCCATTCCAACGGCCCAAAGAGCGCTAATAACAGTATCTTCATGCTGTTTACCTTTAAGTTTTATTAGTCCAATAATAACGGCAGATAAGATTGCAAAAACAAAAGCTCCAATTAACGGTTCTATCCCCAAATAGTAAGCAACTCCTACACCGCCTAAGACTGAGTGTGCTATTCCCCCGCTTATAAATGTAATTCGTTTTATAATCACAAATGTACCAGTAATACCACACACAATGCTCGCTAATATTCCAGCTAAGATAGCATTTTGCAGAAAAGAGTGATGCAAAACCGAGTAGAAAAAATCTGTCATATATACTCCTTACAAATTACAACCATGTTCTAAGGCTTTTATTGAGCCCATATAAGCTTCTTTCAATGTTTCACCTTTTATATCTTTTGTGAAGTGAGTGCAGCTGCAAATATTCAAACAAGTTACCTTGTTTACATAGGAAGAAACAAAAGCGATATCATGTGAAACTAGTAAAATTGTAGTGTCTTCATTCAATTCTTTCAAAATATCATAGATATCTTTTTCTATACTGGAATCGATGCTGGCAGTTGGTTCATCCAGAAGCAATATTTTGGGGTCTATCATCAGAGCGCGGGCGATTAGGGTACGTTGTTTTTGTCCCCCAGAAAGCTCTCCCAGTCTTTTTTCTGCTATATGAGAGATTTGTAATTTATTTAGAAGCTGTTTGGCTCTTTTTTTTATGTAATTGTGATATTTAGGGGAAAGTGAATTTGTTGTAAGCGTGCTAGACATAACCACCTCTATAACCTTAATAGGGAAATCGGAATCAAATTCGGCATACTGAGGAACATATCCAATGTTATGTCTTGCTTGCTGGGGTGAAGTGCCTAAAACTTTAATTTCGCCGCTATCTGGCTGTATAAATCCCAAAAGTAATTTCAAAAGAGTGGTTTTACCGCCGCCATTAGGCCCTAAAATAGCCATGAAGTCGTTCTCTTCTACTTCTAAATTTATATTTTTCAAGGAAGGTTGATGTCCATAATTATAAGAAACATTCTTTAGTTCTATTACTTTAGTCATCCAAAACCTCTTTCATTTTTTGGGCTACTTCAATTAAATTGGAATAGTAATTTTCTGCCAAAGGATCGATCTGTATTATATTGGCGTTCAATTCTTCAGCTATTGCTTCAGCAACCTTTGTACTGAATTGTTTTTGAACAAAGATGTTTTTGATATTATGTTGTTTGGCTAATTTAATAATAGCAGCTAATTCTCTGGAATTTGGCGTTTTACCTTCAATTTCTATGGGTATTTGTTCCAGTTCGAATTCCTCGGCAAAATAACCCCAAGAAGGATGAAAAACCAAAAATTTTCTGTTTTGAACTTTATCTAAAATCTCGGAAATTTCATTGTGTAGAACTTGCATTTTCTGTTTAAAAGAAGCCAGGTTGTTCTTTATCTCTTTTTCTTGGTTAGGAATGAGTGAAATTAGCCCTTTACTAATATTTTCTGCTTGAATTTTAACTAAAAGTGGGCTGAGCCAGATATGAGGATCTTTGGTTTCATTACTGTGACTATGGTTTTTTGAAGATGAAATTGGATTTGTCATATAGCGCAAGTTTATACCTTCTCTGGTGTCGAAAATTTCCAAATTAGGATTAGCTTTAGAAATTTTGGGTAACCAAGCTTGTTCGAAGGGAACGCCAACTCTGTAGAATTGCTTAGCCTCAGCTAACTTTGCCATTTGTCTAGGCGTAACTTCATAAGTAGCTGGATTTTCATCAGGTTCAACCATGACTTCAATTTCCACAAAATTTTCTGCCAAATGCTTTACAAAATATTTCTGTGGTAAAATGCTTACAAATACTATGTTTTTGTTTGTAGAAATGTCACATGAAATCAGAAAAGTAAATATAATTATTAAAAGCCACGTTTTCCTCATTTTCTTTTCTCCTGCTGTAGTGTTTTTGTTTTAAAAAATTTTTCATAATTATCAATAATAGATCTGTGAATGGTATTCAAAGTACCCCTTTTAGCAAAATAATTTCCAGAACTTGCAGTAATTATTCTCTGTTCATCTTCGATTTTATATTGATTTAATAAATTTACAGTGGTCGCATTTAGATAGATAAAAAGAGCTAAAATCAAAAAACAAACAACAAAATTACGCATTTTATATTCCTTATATTAAGAATCTATTTTAAAATATATAAGTTTTCGAAATGAAACAAGGAAAATCTTTTTGTTTAATTTCATTTATAAAAACTCAGAATATTCAACGTTCTTTAGATAAAGCCCTTGCGGTGGTGCGGTGGAAATTAATTTATGTGAAGGATTTCTGTTTTTAAGAAGCTTTATTACAATTTCAGCTTGAACTTGTTCATGAGAAATATTCACCAAAGTGCCAACTATGCGTCTTACCATATTATGTAAAAATCTATTAGCTGTTATCTGCAATTTTACTGTATTTTCATTTTCTTTACAGTCGAAATTAAAGATTTGACAAAAGTGATGATTCAACTTGGGATTTAACTTACAGAAAGAGGTAAAATCGTGTTTTCCAAGGAAAAATTTTGCTGATTCTTCAATTTTGTGAAAATCCAGTTTTTTATTGGGAAAATAGCTCTGATAAAAACGATTAAAAGGAGTGCGGTGTTTAGAAATAAGAAAAAGATAAGAGCGTTTTTGGGCATCATAACGGGAATGGAATTTGTGAGATACTTCATAAATGTTTTTAATCAAAATATCATCTGGCAGGTTGGAATTGAGAGCAGCCACGATTTGATGAGTTTTCATAGATATGGGAAAGTCGAAGTGAGCATATTGTGATAGTGCATGAACACCAGCATCTGTTCTTCCAGAGCCAACCACATTGATAGTTTGTTTAGAAATGATTTTCAGCGCTTTTTCCAAAGTTTCCTCTACAGTGCGAACATTGGGCTGGATTTGCCAACCACTAAAATTAGTACCATCGTAGCTGAGTTTTGCTAAAAACCTTTTCATATAACCTTTCCCATTCTTAGAATCATTAGTAGAATTAAAATTAGAAGAAACATATTGGGAATATTGGCCAACTCTCTTTTAGGTAAAGTTTTTTCTAGTTTTTTTTTGATATTTTGGTGAATTCCAACACTTTCATCTGCTGTTTTAGAAATAGCATTAACTGCAGCATGAATGGGATTGGAACGGATCTTTTTGAAATTTTTTATGAAAAGAGGGATAAACTCGAAAATTGCAGCAAGATAGATAGTGAATTCAGAATTTTGTTTACAAAGAAAACTAATATCGGCTAGGAAATTTTCTAAGCTTGTGGTTGAAATAATGTATACAGAAAGTAATAAAAAGATTATTATTTTAGCAGAAGTAAGCAGTTGAAGTTCGAAGTCTATATTAAATACCGTACCTAGCAAAAAGTAAGCGATGAAAAATGGGATTAATTTTAAACATGTTTTTAGCCAAAGTGTAT
>JAXHUB010000126.1:0-10836 GCA_034189845.1 Candidatus Cloacimonadota bacterium
TGCAGACGTACTTTTGCAGCATGGAGATGTGCTGGAATTGGGAAAAGAAAAATTTACTGTTTTACACACACCTGGCCATACCCAAGGTGGAATTTGCCTGCATAATCAAAATATACTATTTAGCGGTGACACACTTTTTAACCGAGGAATTGGCCGAACTGACCTGCCGGGCGGGAACTACAAAACTTTGGAAAATTCAATTATGAAAAAATTGTGGACACTCCCCGATGATACTAAAGTATATCCTGGCCATGGGACAGCTACTACAATTGGTGATGAAAAAATGGAAAATCCCTTTGTAGGATTAATAAGTAAAGTATAAAAGAATGCGGTCATTTTCGACCGCATTTTTTTTAGGTGAGTATTTTTATTTCAAAAGTATCATTTTTCGGGTTTCGCTAAAGCTGGGTGTGGTAATGCTTCCCAAAATTCACACAGTGGTATAAGGTGAAAATATCTTACCAGGAAATGGATTTTCTATAAAATTTTCTTTTCAATTTCTGTTTGATTTTGCTCATCTCCTCTAGTCTTAAATCTTTAGCACTCATATCCTCTCTCTTCTTTTATTTTTGTTATTTAATTAAGATAGCTTTTCGGGTAAGATTTCCTTTCTTGGTTTTTAAACTAATCAGATAAATACCAGAAGCCACTTTATTCCCTCTTAAATCGGTCCCATTCCAATTTATCTCTATTTTGTTATTCACAGAACCTTTGTATAATTCTTTTATCATACGCCCATTGGTATTGTATATGCTTAGGTTTACTGTGGTAGTTTCCTCAGTGTTAAACACAATAGTTGTTTCCGGGTTAAAAGGGTTTGGATAGCAATGCATATTTAGGGCGATTTGTGGTAACTGCTCTTCATTTGCCAATTCTGGCCATATCAAAGCAGCATATTCGGGGTGATCTATGAACGGATTGCGGTTTTCTTGATAGGAATATATCTTATTGTTGCGAGTGATTTCCCAATCGTCTACCGGGTCAATATTGTGCCATTCCAAAAGTGTGGAAGCTTTGCCATGAAAAGGCTCACCATTGGGTGCAGAATTAACATAGTCTACTATTTCCAGATCTGGATTGCTACCTGAGCCTTCATAGCGAACAGCCATGTACATAATCATACGGGCTACATCGCCCTTAATCTCATCGACTGGTTCCCAGGAATCATCATCGGTCCAGCCAGCCAACTCGCCATTATCGTACACGCTCGAGCCACCATAATCGAAATCTTTATTACCACGAATGGAGTTTACAGAAGTATCGGTGGGACGTATATGGTGTGCATCGGTGCCACAGGGTGGATAATTACCAAAATCTCCATGCGATTTTGCCCACACATGCTCCCGATTCCAATCATCCACACCGCCGCCAAAAGTAGATTTAGGCACAGAGCGGCATGTATATAGCAAAATTACATTATCGGTATTTTGTGGATCCTCATCGGTATCTTTTAAAACAAAATCGCGCAAATCGTCGTAGGAATATTCTACATGATCCTTAATGATATTATGTAATGCTAACTTCAAAACTATTCCTGAAAGTCCTTGTGCATCATCATAATAGCCATCTGGGATTTGTGCTAATAAACCCAAACTGGCAAAAACAGCCAATACTATAAATAATTTTTTCATAATAACCAACTTCAATGTTAGAACAGCGTAATTTTGCTAATAATGTCAACTGCATTATTAAAATTCTTTAAAAAGATTAGCCATTTCCAGGGCAGATATTGCTGCATCCCAGCCTTTGTTGCCATTTTTAGTACCAGCACGTTCGATTGCCTGCTCCAGCGAATTGGTAGTTAAAATTCCAAAGATAATCGGTTGCTGGCTATCCAAACCTACTTTGGCGATACCTTTGCTAACTTCCGAGCTAATATAATCGAAATGGGGAGTAGAGCCGCGTATTACTGCACCCAAACATATTACAGCATCGTATTGGGAAGTTGACGAAACTTTTTGTGCCGCTAAGGGAATCTCGAAAGCGCCGGGCACCCAAATAATATCGATTTTATCGTCTCCCACTTCATGACGGTGTAAGGCATCTAAACAGCCATCCAATAATTTTTTACCGATAAATTCGTTGAAGCGGGAAACTACGATAGCAATTTTTAACCCTTTCCCTACTAATTTTCCTTCATAGATCATTTTTTTCCTCCTAATATAAAGTGTTGCATTTTCTCTTTTTTTGTTTTCAAATAATTAAAATTATATTCATTGGGCTCTATTTCTACAGCTATTCTTTGGCTTACCTCTATGCCGTATTTTTGTAATTCCTCAATTTTAAAAGGATTATTAGTCATAAGCTCTACTTTTTTTACCTGAAGGTATTTCAAAATACGGGCAGCAGCAGAAAACTTGCGCATTTCTGGTTTAAAACCAAGTTCTAAATTTGCTTCAACTGTATCGTAACCCTTTTTCTGTAGCTGATAGGCTTTTAATTTATTCAAAAGACCAATTCCTCTACCTTCTTGACGTAAATAGATAATAATGCCATCTTCTTTTTGTCCTATCTGCTGAAAAGCTTGCTGCAATTGGTCACCGCAATCACATTTCAATGAATTAAGAAGATCACCAGTAAGGCATTCGGAATGTACGCGGGTGAGAGGTGGGTTGGGGGCAGTAGAAGGCTCTCCCTTCACCAGTGCCAAATGCGGCTCAGTGCTGTTTGTTTCCAAAAATGCATATAGTTTGAAATCACCATATTTGGTGGGGAGATCAACTACCACCTCAGGCTGGAAAGCAGTTCTTTCAAGATATCGTTTCAATTTAGTCACAGAAATCAATTTTAAGTTATGCTTTTGGGAAAATTTCTCCAAATCGGGCATTCTGGCCATGGAGCCGTCTTCATTCATTATTTCGCAAATCACACCTACCGGTTTGGCTTTGGCTAATCTGGCTAATTCGATAGCAGCCTCTGTATGGCCTTCTCTTTGAGTCAAGCCACCTTTTCTGGCTAGCAGCGGAAAAATATGTCCGGGTTTTCGGAAATCATCTGCCTGTGCTTTTTCTGAAGCTAACTCTTTTAGCGTAACTGCTCTATCTTTTGCCGAAATACCTGTATCGGTACTTATGTGGTCCACCGAGACTGTAAAAGCTGTATGGTGGGTATCGGTATTTTCTTGTACCATTATAGGTAGCTGCAATTTTTGTGCAATAACTTGGGAAATAGGGGCACACAGCAATCCACGAGCCTCCTTCAGCATAAAATTGATCTTCTCTGGCGTGGTATGCTCGGCCAACATTACCAAATCACCTTCGTTTTCTCTGGTTTCATCGTCCACAACGATTACCATTTTTCCTATTTTCAGGTCATCTATAATTTCGGGAATTTCATTCATCATTATCTCCTTAAATAAATCCATTATTTTGTAAAAAATTACTATCGATTTTGCTATTATCAAATTTCAATAGCTTTTCGGTATATTTTGCCAAGATATCCGATTCCAAATTTACCGTATCACCTCTATTTTTATATCTAAGATTAGTATTTTCCCAAGTATGGGGTACAATAGAAACCCACAACAATGGTTCATTTAGTTCAGCAACGGTTAGGCTAATTCCTTCCAAACACACTGAACCTTCCTTTACTAAATACCTGTGGTTGGAAGCTTCTATTTGCAGGAAATAAGCATTTCCTTGCGGTTTTATCTCTCGAATGATTCCAGTACCATCTATGTGGCCTGTTACTATGTGCCCACCTAATCTGTCCTGTGGACGCACAGCTCTTTCCAAATTTACCCTGCTATTCACCATAGTATGGGCAAGACTACTTTTCTCCAAAGTAATCGGCATCACATCCAAGCTGAATTCAGTGGAGGTAAACTTCTTTACTGTTAGGCAAATTCCGTTTATCGCAATGCTGTCGCCTATTTTTATTTCATTCAAAACTTTTTTCGCTGAAATTGTGAGCTCGTAGTTATCTGCACTTTGGGAAATTGCTTTTATAGTTCCTACCTCTTCAATTATGCCTGTAAACATTGTTTACTCCTTTTATGTAGGCTGTGTAAAGAATATCATCTCCGACTTTTTCTATTTGAATTTTTTCCAGTTTTTGTGCCTCTTCTATTTTTTTTATAGGAAGCTGGGAAAATAGGGGAATTCCAGAATTTCCTATGATGATGGGAGCAATGAATAGTTGTAATTTATTAACCAGTCCAGATTGTATAAAAGTTGTGAAAACTTTGCTGCCACCTTCTATTAAAATGCTTTGGATATTACTCTTTTCAGTTATTTTTCTTATAGCTTCTTCCAAGTTTAAATCACCATTTATTTGTAAAGTTGGGATATATTCTATTTTTTCATATTGGAAAAATTTCTGCGAGTATTCTGGTTTACCTACGATGAAGATTTTGTTATCTGCTAAAGTTTGGTATAACTTGGAATTCAAGATTTTAGATACTGGAAATTTAAAAGCGGGGTAAAGCAGAATTTTGTGTGGTTGCTTGTTTGTATCTATGTGTCTAATATTCAAGCTGGGATCGTCGTGAAGAAAAGTATTTTTTCCAATTAGAATGGCATCGTGTTCTTTTCTAAGTTTATGCACTATCTTTCTGGATAAAGCGTTGCTTATCCATTGAGAATAATAATCAGAGGTAGCAATTTTACCATCGAGCGAGATAGCTGCTTTTAGAGTAACAAAGGGTTTTTGGGTAGTTTGGAAATAGATAAAATCTTCATTGAGCTTTTCTGCTTCTTTTTTGCCTAACCCAATTTTTACCTCGATACCATGCTGGCGCAGCTCGGCTATACCTTTGCCGCTAACCAACGGGTTGGGATCTTGCATTGCTACAAAAACACGCTTTATGCCAGCTGCGATGATAGTTTTGGTGCAGGGAGGAGTTTTTCCATAATGGCAACACGGCTCTAGGGTGACATATAAATCTGCTCCTGCAGCTTTTTTGCCAGCTTTATGCAAAGCTAGTGCTTCCGCATGCATTTCTCCAGCTTTTTGGTGTGCAGCTTGCGCTATTATCTTATCATTTTTCACCACAATTGCACCTACAGCCGGATTAGGACTGGTTTCGCCTTTGAACTGCTGAGCCAGCCGCAATGCCATTTGCATAAATTTTTCCATAAAAAAAAGCCCCTTCTACGGGGCTATATTAAAAATTCCAAATTCCTAAATTAACCATCTTCTTCCATCCAGACTTTCACTGTCGGCTCCAGATTTACACTGGATCAATCTGCTTGGCAGACTCGCGGGCTTTCACCGCCGATCGGGAATTCCACCCAGCCCCGAAGACTTTCTATATTCTTAAATTAAAAAAATAAATTGGGCATAATTCTGTCAACTAAAATCAGAGAAACAAATTGCGCTTTTTTAAAAAAAAATTATTAGAATTGCAATATTGCAATAAATCTCTTCGCAATATTATAAGCCAGCAAAATAAACTTATACACTATATTATTAATGCAGATGTTGCTGTATCTATTTTCATAAAACCTCCAAATTAAAAAAGTAGTATATCATTTCCTCTTCTCGCTTTATATCATTCATTATGATTGATATCTCACTTCTCCCATTTCCCATATTTCCCAATTTCTCCACACTCATCCGTTCATAATCCGCTTTACTCAAACCAAACTGCGCCAGAACTTTATTCAATTCCAGATCGACGATTTTGGCTTCTTCGTAGGTGAGTTCGTAGAGTTTGTAAACCATAAGGTCGATTTGATTTTCAAAACCTGTAGTATTTTCACCATTTCTCTTCTTTTCAAGAATCAGACACAAGTTCTTCGAATACACATTGTTTGTTAGTTTGTTTAATTGGAATTTTTCCTAAGTAATATTTATCAAAATGCATAGTTCTGATAGCAGAACAATAAATAAATTTATAGGCATACAAAGAAATCAATTTTGAATTCAAAATAGATAAAATATATTGTAGTGGAAAAAATGAATTATCAATTATAGTATTTTGTACAGTATCAACAGAAAAAATTGATCCTTCAAAATCGACAGAACTTACAAGTAAAACATGTAGGTAGGGATTGGTTTAGATTCTTCGGGGCTTAGCCAAACCTAAAGGTAAAATCCTCACCTTTTTTGCCAAATACCAATATTCCGTTTTCTGCATTTTTTATTATACAGCGCTGTTTAGCCCTGTGTGGTATTTGCATATCTTCTTCAATTATTTCTGGTTGTTTATCTCGCAGCTTGAAATACTCATCTTTGTAAGCAGCATCCCACGATTGACTTTCCTGATTGGCCAGTGCTTTTTTGTATTGTTTTTTCGGAATTGTTCTATGTTTTTTATATAGCCTATCGGTTTATAACGCGCCCCAATGAAACCTTTGCTAGGATCTTCGGTAACTAATTTATTCAGGGTTGATTTATACAGCTCAGCTAAATCTCCTAGGTTGTATTCTTTTAAAATTGGTTCTTCTGGGAATACATATTTCAAACCCTGTTTTTTCACATCCTTTTTGTAACGTTCTATTCTTTCCAAATCCAAGCGAGACCTTCTAACAATAACAGGCTCCAGAATATTTCTTAACCTGGCTACAATATTACTAGCTCTGGTTTTAAGCTCTGTTTTGCTGATTTTCTTATCTTTACGCTTTTTATTTATCTCTTTATACTTTTTTACAAGCTCTCGGAACTGGTAGGAAAGATTATTGACGGTACGAATTGAGGAGCGAGACAAGATTTGGAAAAGTTTTATCATGGACGCAATATCTTGTGGTCTATTGTTGAAGGCGTAGCGGTGAGCAACATCACCTTGTTCCCTTAGCAAAGCTGATGCAGATTAACATAATCATCTATATTCTCGTTCCTGTACTTATGGGCTTCGTCTACAATTACAATAACCTCTTCATCGTACCACACATTGTGCAGAAAATCTAGAGCTTTATCGATGGAACCGCTGCCAAAAACTTAGGCATTCAGGTTGAACAATGTTCTGTATTCATCATCCCATTGGTTGTGGAGATGGGGTGGTGCAATAATGATGACCTTCTTACGTAAATTGAAGGCTACGGCTGAAGCTATTATAGTCTTGATTAACCTACCACATCGGAAATAAGTACACCATCGTGTTCATCTAATATTTTTAGGGTTCGTTTTATCGCATCTTTCTGATATTCCAGAACAAAGAATCTTTTTTCAGTAATCTGGTAAGGGAATTGAATTTCCTGATTAGAATGGATGCTAAAATATTCAGCTAATACCCTTACATAAAACAAGTAAGGAGTGTATTTTTTTTCGTACCATATCTTTTGAAGCAAATGCTTTTCATATTCTGGGAAGCTATTTTCATCTACGATATCTATAGCGCTCTCCCACAGTTCATCGAATAGTTTTTTGCCATGTTCATATTCATCTCGTAAAATCACATTTATCTCGAGCCTACTTTTTAGGCCAGAAAGGGTTAGATTGCTGGAACCAGTTATCATTGTTCCAGGGTTCAAGCCAGCCTGAGAATGCTCTTTCGCATGTTCAAAGAGATACATTTTAGCATGATTAGCCCGGGTTGTTTTTTTTATTTGCAAAGAACTATCTTTTAGTTTGGAAAGAAATGTTTTAAAAGCCATAATCCTTTTTTGGGAATCGAAGAAATCAGTATCGTTGAAAACCTCGATAAAAGATTGGAAGTAACGTTTCTTTACTGCCAGCCTAGATTCCTCTAAATCTTGGATGAGATTGTATTCTTTCAAGTTGTTATTAAGATCTTTTTCCACTTCCAAACCTATTAGTATTTTCAGATTCTTATCTTTAACCAGCTGGTAGATCTCTTCAAAACCAGAAAAGTAGAAATAACCTACTAGGAAAAAAGGTTTTGTGATTCTGGTAATATCTTGTTTATTACCTCTGCAAAAAACTGCTTTTGATTTGTAATAAGTTTAGCCATTATAACCTCGCACAGAATATATTATAATATTATTAAAATCATTTATAGATAATCAGTCAACATTTTATCTTCTGAAATGGTAAACAAACTGATTTTTGATTAAGATATAACCTACTAAAAAAATGCATAAAACTTTCGACGACCAATTCTTGTTCATACCAACAATCTAATTTTTTAGTTACAAAACAATTGAAATTGATCATTGTTGCTTGGTATTGTAAAAAGAGAAATTGAATTTTTTTGGGAAAGTTAAAAAATTGGTCGGGATGAGAGGATTCGAACCTCCGACTTCTTCGTCCCGAACGAAGCGCGCTAACCGAGCTGCGCTACATCCCGACTGATTCCAAATTTTATAAGCTTTCTAAGTTGTCAACAAAAGCTTTGCAATTTAAGCTGCTGCCAGTGTAAATATTGATAATGTTAGGAAAACGATTAAATTCTTGACTGATAAGTTGCAAAAATTTCTTTTAACAAAACTGATTTTAAAATTTGGGGGAAAGATGAAATTTAAAGTTACAATACTATTGCTATTGCTATTACCAATTTTTTTGTTTGGAGAAACTATATCCTATTCTGTCCCTAAACCAGAAATTATAGAGGGCAAATTTGAAAATGAGTTGCCCAAGATTTTAGAAGCTGGAAATCCTCAACTTCCTTATATTCCGTTAAAAATTTTACTACCAATGGGACATAAAATAAGAGAGCTCGAACTAAGTTTTGGAAAAGAATTGCAGAAGGAAGAGGTGAATATAAAACCAGCTGCCCAGATGCAACCGATTTCTAAACCTAATCTTATTGCGGAACCGCAAACAAATGTATACCAAAAGAATGAGGATTTCCCTAAAAAAGACTATGATTTTTTGGGAACACAAAGCTATCGTGGTTATAATATAGCTTTGGTGAATGTGTATCCCTATAAATACAATCCGCAGCAGCAAAAATTGAAGTATTTAGAGGAATTTGTTCTTACATGGACTAGCTCTTATGAAGAAGACTTGGCAGCAGAGCAGTTACGAAAAGTTGATATGAATAGGGGAAAGTTAAGAAGGTTAGATTTAGAAAATATTTCTGCTGCTGCTTCCTACAAAAGTAAGCCTGTACGTAGCAGGAATTTACCAATTCCCGAAGATCCTTATACAATGATTATTATAACTAATCAAGAAAGTGAGCCATATTTTGAAGATTTTATAAATTGGAAAGAAGATAATGGCGTTCACACAGGTATTTTTGTTACGGAAAATATTTATGCCAGCTATTCTGGAGTAGATAACCAAGAGAAGATAAGAAATTTTATTATTGATGCCTACGAAACCTATAACTCCACTTCTTATCCATTGGAATATGTTATTTTGGGTGGTGATGATGAGATAATTCCTATACGTGGTTGCTATGGCCAAGTAGGGGGGACTGTGGATTACAACATTCCTACTGATATGTATTATGGAAGCTTAGATGGTTCTTGGGATGCAGATGGCGATGGCATCTATGGAGAGCAAAATGATAATGTGGATTTATTTCCTGAAGTAGCTGTAGGAAGAATTTCTGCTGAAACCGAACATGAGTTCGATAACTTTTTCAATAAAAATTATAGCTATGTAGATGAACCGGTGGTTAGCAACGATATCTCCCTGATGATAGGTGAGAATTTGGATGATAATCCTACGTGGGGTGGAGATTATAAAGATCAAGTTTTGGCAGATTGCTCCCTGCAACAAGATGGCTTCCATGTAAATAAACTCTATGAGCGTGACGGAACTTTTAGTGCTAATGCAGTTAAACATGCTATTAATAATGGAGTTAGCATTATCAACCATATGGGACATTCCAATGAAACTATTGTTTTTGGGCAGAATTCTGGAAATGCGCAGCAGTATTATAATAACGAGTATGGATTTGCTTATAGTCAAGGTTGTTATCCTGCTGCCTTCGATACTGCTACCAGCGGCGATGGTGAATGTGTTGCCGAGAATATGATAATTGCATCAGGCGGATTATTTGCTTTCATAGGAAACACACGTTATGGCTGGTATTCACCTGGTAATGTATGGGGAGCTTCCGAATATTTTGATATAGAATTTTTTAAAGCTATATTCGATTATGATATCCGCAATCTGGGAGATGCAAACGATTATTCAAAAATGGAATTGGTTAATATGATACAAACAAGTAGTGTGATGCGCTGGGTGGCATATGAATTAGTAGTTTTAGGCGATCCTTCCTTGCAGGTTAAAGAGTATAATGGTAATTTTCCCTTCTTGCAACCGGCTTCTGTTGTTTACAACGATGTAGAAGGCGATGGAGATGGAACTGTAAATCCGGGCGAGACCATTAATGTAGAAATTGAATTGGAAAATTTGCCGAATTGGGCAAGTGCAAACAATGTTTATGCTAAAATAGAATTTGCAAATCAAGCAGTTGAAGTTATTGAAGATTCAGTCTATTATGGTAATATCAATTCTGGTAGCTTAGTAGAAAGCGAGCCGTTTGTGGTAGGTGTTCCGCAAGATTGCAATTACGATAGCTATGAATATTACCTGCGAATTATTGCTCCCGTAGGAGAGGGAAACTTCGATCGTTCCTATACCATGAGTTTTGAGATTTCTTTGTACCAAGAAAACTGGCCGGTTACTCTTTCTGCCAATATAAACAGCAATCCTATTGTAACAGATTTTAACGCAGATGGGCAATTGAACATAGTTGCAGTAGATAAGATGGGGAGTGTTAGCATATTCGATGCTTCAGCTCAACTGCAGTCTGGTTTTCCTTGGGAATATGAATATAATATTTGGAAAAGTACTGCTTATGGTGATTTGAATAATAATGGACAAAAGGAATTAGTTTATTCCAGCCGTAATAACGAAATAGTTGCCTTAAAACCAGATGGAGATTATCAATTTGAATACTTTGCCGATAGTGGGCAGCTTTTTACTCCAGTTTTGGCAGATATCAATGGTGATGGTAATTTGGAAATTATTAGTAGCGGC
>JAXHUB010000127.1:0-12430 GCA_034189845.1 Candidatus Cloacimonadota bacterium
ACCAGAAATCCGTCGAGTACAAGGCTTGAATGAAGCTATATTAAATACTGAGGAAGAAAAATTCACTGAGCTTGTTACTAATGATAAAGGTGCGTTTTTGGCATATATAAACAAACGTACAAAGCCAGATATGGATCAATTCATTCAGCAAAAAGAAAAACTAATGCAGGAAGCTCAGCAGAAAGCTGAAAATGAACATTTGAACGAATGGTATCGTAATATACGTGAAGAAGCAGAAATTGTGGATAACCGAGAAGAGTTTTTTGATTTATAATTACTAGTGCATTTAAATAAATATGGGCAGAGCTTTGGCTCTGTCCTTTTTCGTTTAATCATCTTATTATTAAGATAAGGTATAAGGCTATACAGTAGAATGAATAAATCTTTCTTTTTTTTTAAAAAAAATAAGTGCTTTATTCGGACGAAATTATAATGAGCTTTTTTTCCAATAGCATTTTCAGCAGACTAACTATCAGATTATTTCCTATCGACTTATATTAATAGCTTCTCGAAAAGAAAAAGGCAGACCAAGAACAGGTCCGCCTTCTGGAACGTTTAAGTATTTAGAAAAAGCCTCTTTTTGTTGCTTCTAGTAATTGATTCAACAATTCCTCTCTCGAATTTATATCTCTCATAACCGATGAGCTATCAGTTCTTTTTTTAGCTTCTTGCAAATATTGCATAGATTTTTGGAAATCACTGTGAGCAGCATCACGTTGAGTATCTCGTTCTTCTACTAATCTATCTGCTTCTTCTCCATAAGCTTCTTTGGCTTGTTCTTCCAAAGTGAGGTAATTTTCATATTTCTGGTAACCTGTTTTTTGGTATAATCTTGCTAAAAGCATATAAGGTCTGTGATTTTCAGGGTCTTTCTCTTTTGCTATATTAGCATTTTTTTCCGCTTCTGTGTAGTTTTCCAAAAAAATGTGAGAGTTAGCTAAGTTTATATATACCGAAATGTTGTCAGGGTCTATTTCTTTTAGTTTTAGTAGTGTTTGCACGGATTTTTCATGCTCGTTTAAGGAATTATATGCATTAGCAAGATTCATATAGGCGCGGGTATTATTTGGTTGCTCTTCTATAAGTGATTTGTATTGTTCAACAGCACTGTCTAGTTTTCCAGTTCTAAGATAACATCTGCCTAATTTTCTGGATAGATCCTCGTCGTCAGGAAATAGTTTTACTGCTTCTTCCAATGGCTCAAGCGCTTTGTTGTAATTTTCTAGATCATAGTACATTAAGCCTAGTTCTCTGTAGGCATCTCCGTATTCATCATCAAGTTCAATAGCTGTGTGGAAAGCTTCTGCTGCATCATCGTAATACTCAATTTTTGTATAGGTTTTACCGATTTCTAACCATGTTTCTTTACTTTCACTCAACTCAGAAATTTTATGTAGAATTTCCAATGTTTCATCATATTTATACTGCTTTTCGTAAGTTCTTTTAAGCTGAGTTAATATATCTAAATTTTGTGGATCTAAATCTAAAGCGCGAAGATAATAATCCTCTGCTTCTTCATAGTTCCTATTGTAATAACTGATATAGCCCAAATAAAAATATGCCATTACATTGGTAGGTTCTATGCTTAGAACTCTTTCGAAAGCACCTTTTGCTGAATCGTAATCGCGGCTATTAAAATATTGCATAGCGATGTTTACAGCTTCTTGAATTTCCTCAGAGATCATTCTTTCTAATCTGTTTAGCAGATTTTCCTCAACATTTTTTCTTCTGCTATCGGTATCTTTCTTAGTGGTAAAATTAAGAGCAGATACACTTTCAGCACGAATGCTATAGACCCTCATTCTTATTTTAAACAAGGTGGAAGATTCTGCTTCTACACTTCCCCAAACTAAATAATCAGCATCTAGTTTTTCGCCTAATTCTGCTAACCTTTCTTTACCTAAGCCAGATATATTTGTGTAACCTGTCTCTTCAAGAACTTTTTCAATTTCTTTTTGTTCGATTAGCTTAAGATTGCTATGTTCATCAAATAGTTTTTCAAAATCTCTTTCCATCAATCTTTTTACAACATAATCACTTTGTCTGTCTTTTTGCTCGAGCTCTAAAATTGCTACTTTTTCTTGTTTGGTATCCACCATAGATTCTTGGTTAGCAAACACAGAAACAACCATTATCGCCAAGGTCAGGATAAGTATAACTTTCCTTTTCATAATTCCTCCAAATGATATTATCTCTAATATCAATTTTATCTATTAAAGATTTTAAGCAAGTTTTTTTTTATTTAACTCGCTTACTTATGAATTTAGAGTTCATAAGACGAGCAACCGCCATATAATTTGGCTTGAACGCTATCCTATTTCCAACTTTATATTTTAGTCTTTGCGATTTATTGATGTTTGTTCCCAGGCTGTAAACTGTCATATCTGAAGTTGTTCCGATGAATTGAATATTTTTATCTTTGGGTTCAATATCAGTTACATCCACATCCAATATTCCGAAATCTAAAATAGCTCGGTAAGTTTTTTTATTTTTTTGATTCTCGGGTTCGTTTAAATGACCAATGCTGGCTTTGCTTATAACTCCATCGGGGCTGCTCTCTTTTTCTTCCATTTCCACAATGTTGGCATCGTATTCAAAAGTATCGGTCGAGAGATTACGGAACTTTTTATTATTCAAAGGGGACGTGCCTAAAAAAGCTGCTTCTCCTATTCTAAGATGGTTTAACGCTTTAGGAATTTTCTTCTTTCCAACAAGGGGCAGGGTAATAGAGCTACCGCCAGAGATTATCTCTAACCTTTTATTGAACTTAGATTCTAAAAGTTGCTCATATAAACAAAGCTGAATCAATTTATCATAGGTTGGCCCTACTCCGTACATACATCCCAAGTTTGTTCCTAAACCAATAATTTTGATATTAGACAGATTAAAAATACGTGAGTAAAAATCTACAATATTTTCTCTTATAACACCTTCACGTAGCTCTCCCAATTCTACCATTATTACTATTTTATGAATTTTACCCTGTCTTTGAGCTTCTTTATTTAAAGCTTCAATTGTGGAAGAGGATGAATTCACTGATATATCAGCATACTTAATAACGTTTTTAGCACTTTGAATGGCAGGTGGCTTGATGTACATTGTTACAATATCGGGTCTGATCTTCTTTATTACCTTTAAATTGGAAAGTCTAGAATCACCAATAGAGTGAAGATTTTTTATTTCAGGATCAACTAAAAGCTTTTCTAAAGTAGCCTTGTGTCCCGAAAGTACTTTTGCTACCAAAGTCCACTTAATATCATTTTGAGATAAATAGTCATTTAATTTCTTAATATTCTTAAGTATTTTATCAGATTTTATTATCAATTCTGCCATAATTTATTCCCTTACTTGTTTTCATAGCGCATTTCTGCATATTTACTTTTAAATCCCAATCTTTCGTATAATCTTTTAGCTGGATTATGATATTCCACATGTAGCGCTATATTGCCGTCACAAAGCTCTTTTGCCTTGTTTACGATTTTTGAGCCTAATCCCTTGCCACGATGATCTTTATGAACAGCTACATATACTAAAATATTTTTGGGAATATACTGAGACATACCAGTAAAGTTCATTACCAATGCCCCTACAAGTTCATTATGCTCGTATGCTGCCAATAAATAACCACCCTTACCCTTCTCCGAAGAAAAAGCATATTCTATTGAAGACGAAATTGCTTCTTTGGAATCTCCAAACTCTCCTAATTGGTCGTATAAAAATTCTATAAACTCATCTCTGCTTAAGTTTTTATTAAAATCACCCGGTTTGCGAATAACCTGAATATCTAACACCTGTCCTCCTATAAATCTTAGTTTGTAAAATTGTCTTTAAAGTGGTTTTCATCACTTTCATTTTATTGCTCATTTTTTACTTTCATAATTTTCGTCAAAATAAAAAAACCTGATAAACATGCAAGTGTTTTTCTATTAACAAATAGCTAACCACCTAATTATTGGGGCAGATGATATGAATTCTAACAGAAATTAGCACTCTAAGTTTTAGTTTGACAATTTTCCAAAGGGGATTAAATTGTCTTACGATTAGCGGACATTACATTAGAGTGCTAAGGTGTAAATAGGATGAAAAAAAGTGAAATAAGAAGAGATAAGGTTCTAAAAAATTTAGTGGAAGAATATATTGAATCGGTTGAGCCGGTTTCTTCCAAACTTATATGCGAAAAGTATGTTAAGGATATCAGTCCAGCTACTATTAGGATAGATTTAAATAAATTGGAGAATGAAAATTATTTATATCAACAGCATACTTCGGGAGGTAGAATTCCTACTATAAAGGGATATAGGAAATATATAAAGATGTTATCTTCCGAAATAGCAAAAACCAAATATGAAAATTTGGATGTTTTGCGCGGAATTTTAGTTAAATATTATGATGATACTCCGCTAGCTTTGCATTACATAATGCGCTATTTAGCTAAAGAAACAGATCAACTTAGCTTTGTAGCTGAACCAGAAGTTTCTTATGGCTATCTAAGCAAATTGGATGTTTTCAAGATTAGTGAGAAAAAATTGCTTTTTGTGGTTAGCTTAGATTCTGGTATCGATAAGACAGTTATATTAAACTGCGATTACGGAATAAACCAGACACAGTTAAGAACTATTGTGAAATATGTAAACGAGGAATTGATGGGAAGGCGAATTTACGATATCCAGAATCGATATCTCAACGAAATAGCTTCCAAAATAAGTGAGGAAAATAAGATCTTGAGATCTTTTATGGAAGAGTTGCAAAAAGCACTGATTGAAATAAGCAAATACTATATTCATTTTGATGGGAATATTAGTTTTTTGGAACTGCCCGAATTTGATAAACGGACTATGATCCTAAAATTTCTTGGTTTTATGCAGCGGCAAGATCATCTGGTTAGCCTAATGCAGAAATGCCAAAGTGGTAGGCCTTATTACTATTTATTAGGAGAGGATTTAGGAGAGCCAGACCTTTCCAACTATGCCCTTCTTTTTGCTAAATATAAAATCTTTGGGGTGCCCGGCTATTTAGGCGTTTTAGGACCTTCGCGTATGGATTACAGACGGAATATCCCTTTGTTAAGAGATTTTGCAAAAGTAATTACAAATTCTACAAATAAAGGATTGGTGGTTAGTAAAAATGGGAAAAAGTAAAGAAAAAAAATTAAACAACGAAAAAAATAACGAAGTTAATGAAAAGAAATCAGGCAAGAAAGAAGAAAAATCAACCTTGCAAGAAGAGAATAAAGCATTAAAAGAAAAGATTGAAAAACTGCAGCTCGAAATCGATGAGTTAAACGACCGCCGAATTCGCACAGCAGCGGAATTCGAAAATTTCCGTAGAAGAAGTAATTCGGAAAAAACTAACTGGATAAAGAATGCTACAGAGAGATTAGCTCTGGAAATCTGTGAAGTGCTAGATAATTTTGAAAGAGCTTTGAATCCAGAAAAAGAATTTGAAGATATAGAATCTTTCCGAAAAGGTGTGAAACTTATATATAATCAACTGCAAGATATCCTAAAAAAAGAAGGTGTGCAGAAAATAGAAGCTCTTGGAAAGAATTTTGATCCCAACTATCATGACGCTCTGGCACATATCCCTTCCGAGCTAGCTGAAAACAAAGTAGCTGCAGTTATTCAAAATGGTTATACTATGAACGAAAAAGTTATAAGAGCAGCAAAGGTAGCTGTTTCAAACGGACAGAAACCTGAGCAGCAAAAGAAAAGTAAAAAAGAAGAAAAAAAAGAAAGTAAGAAATAAAATTGGAGGAAAATATGGGAAAAATTATAGGAATTGACTTAGGAACAACTAACTCTTGTGTGAGTGTAATGGAAGGTGGAAAACCTGTTGTTATCCAAAATGCAGAGGGCTCTAGAACTACTCCTTCTGTAGTAGCTTTTAACAAAGATAAGCAACGGCTTGTGGGTCATCTGGCCAAAAGACAATCGGTTACAAATCCCCATAATACAATATATTCGATCAAACGTTTTATGGGTCGCCAGCTAAACGAAGTTGGTGATGAAATCAAGAACGTAAATTATCAGGTTAAATCTGGTAATCACGGTGAAGTTGTTGTGCATGTAGAAGTTGAAAATAAGGATTATTCACCTCAGGAAATTTCCGCTATGATTCTAACTAAAATGAAAGAAACTGCCGAATCGCATCTGGGGCAAAAGATAACAGAAGCTGTTATTACAGTACCTGCATATTTCAATGATGCACAAAGACAGGCAACCAAAGACGCTGGTAAAATTGCCGGTTTAGATGTGAAAAGGATCATCAATGAACCTACTGCTGCAGCCTTGGCTTATGGTCTGAACAGTAAAAAAGAAGAAAAAGTTGCTGTTTACGATTTAGGCGGAGGTACTTTTGATATATCTATTTTGGAAGTAGCAGAAGGTGTTGTAGAAGTTCTTTCTACAAACGGAGATACCCATTTGGGTGGAGATGATTTCGATCAGAAAATTATGGATTGGCTCATTGATAAATTCAAAAATGATGAGGGAGTAGACCTTTCCAACGATAAAATGGCACTGCAGAGAATAAGAGAAGCAGCTGAAAAAGCTAAAATAGAACTTTCGGGAACGGAATCTACCAATATCAACTTACCGTTTATTACTGCCGATTCTTCTGGTCCAAAACATCTAAGCTACGATCTTAGTAAATCAGAATTCAATAGAATGACCAGTGATTTGATAGATCGTTCGATAGAACCTTGCAAAATGGCCCTAAAAGATGCCAAGTTGAATACGAGTGATATTGATGAGATCATCTTGGTAGGTGGTTCAACTAGAATTCCAGCTGTAAAAGAAGCTGTAGAAAAATTCTTTGGTAAAAAACCTAATCAAAGTGTGAATCCAGATGAAGTTGTAGCAGTAGGAGCAGCTATTCAAGGTGGAATTCTATCTGGAGATGAAAATCTTAATGATATTTTGCTATTGGATGTTACACCACTTTCCCTGGGAATTGAAACGATGGGCGGAGTTATGACAACTCTAATTGAAAGAAATACAACGATTCCAACCAAGAAAAGTCAGATTTTCTCGACAGCTGCAGACAACCAACCAGCTGTTTCCATTCACGTACTGCAGGGTGAGCGACCAATGGCACAAGATAACAGAACCTTGGGGCGTTTTGAATTAACTGGTATACCACCAGCCCCTCGCGGTGTTCCGCAAATCGAGGTTACATTCGATATCGATGCAAACGGCATTCTGCACGTTTCTGCTAAAGATAAGAGTACTGGAAAAGAGCAGTCGATAAAAATCGAAAGAACTGGCTCTCTTAGTGAAGAAGAAATCGAAAAGATGGTAAAAGATGCAGAAGCTCATTCTGAAGAAGATAAGAAGAAAAAGGAAATCGTAGCAGCCAAGAATGAGCTGGATAACCTAATATTCTCTACAGAAAAGAGTTTGAAAGAACATGGAGATAAACTTTCCGATGAAGAAAAGAAACAAGTAGAAGATGCACTTAAAGAAGCAAAAGATAAATATGAAAAAGGTAATTCTAAAGAAGAGTTCGAAGCTGCTAAAGAAGAGTTGGCACAAAAAGCAAAGAAAATTGGCGAAATAATGTATGCTGAAATGCAAAAAGAACAGCAGGGACAACAAGGTGGAGCTCAGAATATGAATCAAGCAGACTTCGATGCTAGTGAGATGAACCAAGAACAAAAAGGTGAAAAAGGCAAGAAAGAAGAAGAGGGTCCAGTAGACGCCGATTACGAAGTTGTTGATGACGACGAAAAATAAATGAAAAATTGCTTGCGAAGATTTCAGTCTTCGCAAGCTTGTCTTTCGAATCTACTATAAAGGAAATTCAATATGGCAAAACGTGATTATTACGAAATACTCGGCGTTGATAAAAACGCATCAGATAGCGAAATTAAAAGAGCATATCGCAAACTGGCAATGAAATATCACCCAGATAAAAATAAAAATGATAAGGAAGCCGAGAATAAATTCAAAGAAGCTTCAGAAGCTTATGAAGTTCTTAGCGATCCTCAGAAGCGACAGAAATATGATCAATATGGTCATGCAGGAGTAGAGGGTGCCTTTAGTAACGGTGGCTTTAGCTGGGATGATTTTACTCATGCTTCCGACTTTTCCGATATTTTTGGAGATGGCGGTTTGGGTAACATTTTCGAAAGCTTTTTCGGAGGATTTGGCAGAAGTAGCCGAAGACGTTCCTCTAGCGGTTCCAGAAGCTCTAATCGGGGAGAGGATTTACAAATATCTCTTTCCTTAACTCTAGAAGAAATTGCTAAAGGGGTAGAGAAAAAGATAAAGATAAATGTGATGGAACTCTGTCCTAAATGTAATGGGACTGGTTCGGAGGATGGTAAAGTACAAACTTGTCCGCAATGTCATGGTACAGGAAGAGTACATCAAACAACTCGTTCGCTATTTGGGCATATGCAAACAGTTTCCGCTTGCCCTTCTTGTAACGGTGAAGGTAAAATAATAAAAGATAAATGCAGTGTTTGCAATAGTGAAGGCAGAGTTTCCAAACCCAAAAATGTTACGGTAAAAATTCCTGCTGGTGTAAGTGAAGGGCAGTATGTACGCTTACGCGGAGAGGGCAATACTGGCAGAAGAGGTGGATCACGAGGCGATATTTTAGTTCTAATCAAAGAAAAGGAACATAAATTTTTCGAGCGGCAAGATGCCAATTTGTTATTGGAATATCCAATTAGTTTTTCACAAGCAGCATTGGGCGATGAAATAAAGGTGCCTACCCTTTCCGGAAAAGTTAAAATGAAAATTCCTGCTGGAACTCAGTCTGGTAAAGTTTTCCGTTTACGTGGGCAAGGCTTACCACATGTAAATAGCTCTTATCGTGGCGATTTGTATGTGAAAGTAGTGATAATAACACCAACCAAATTAAAATCAGGAGAAAAAGAGCTTTTCCAGAAACTAAAAGAGTACGATTCGGAAAAAAGGTTGCATCAAGGGAAAAATTTTTTCAGTAAATTAAAAGAGTTTTTTGCCTAATTTCTGAAAGTGATGGCTGATAAGAGAGGTAAAGATGCCTTGTTTTTATACGCCCGAATTAACAGCACAAGACAAGCAACACCGTTTTGGGGGCAAAGAATTCCACCATTTGGCAAATGTAATGAGAGCCCAGGTGGGCGACAAAGTTATACTAACCAATGGCCAAGGCATTTTAGCTGAATTTATCGTAAAGGAGAAAACCACGAGAGAAGTAACTGGTAAGATACATAAAATTTGGCAAAAACAACCTACTAAACCCAAATTAGCTACCGCTTTTGCTTTATTAAAAAAAAAGAATGATTTTCTGATAGTAGAAAAACTTACCGAGTTGGGAGTAAAAGATTTTTTCCCTTTCGAGTCGGAAAGAACAATTCGCAAAGCTGGAGCTAACACACAAAAAAAGTTCATAAAAACAGCTATTTCCGCTATTAAGCAGTGCGATAATGCTTTCCTACCCAACATTCACAAAACAAATATATTTACAAGTACTATCGGAAAAATTGAAAAAACAGGCTATAAACCAGTTGTAGCTTTGGAAATAGGTAACCATGATTTGTTAGAGAATTTAATAAAGAAAAATCCTCAAGCGGAATTTTGTTTGGTTTTTGGCCCAGAAGGTGGTTTCAGCGAGGAGGAAATAGACTTTATAAAAGAGCGTAACTTACCGGTTTTTACATTAGGAAATCATATACTCCGAGCAGAAACAGCGGCAATTTCCGCAGCAGCACAGGCATTGAACTTCTACTTGAAGAAAAATCCATATTATTATTAAGTAGGGATTTATGACTGAAAATAAAAACCAAAAAAAGAAAGTAAATTTCTCTTTAGGTATTACAGGCGAACTTAACAAATACTTTATGATAGGAACAGAACACGGAAACTTAGCAATTTTGGATGGTGGGAACCTAAAGCTGTTCCTAAAAAAAGGTGTTAGCAGCGAAAAAGCAAAAGAAATTAGGGATATGTTGAATTATTATATTGAAGATATCTCTTACGAAAAGAATGAATAGGCTAATCTCAACACTAAGGGATATTGTAGAAAATAGCGAATTTGCAGGTAAAACATATCTGGTTGGTGGCTTTGTTCGAGACCTAGTATTAAGCAGGTCTTCTTATGATATAGACATTTTAGTTGACCTTCCTAATGGTGGGATAAAACTGGCAAATTATCTTTATAAAAAAGGAATTGTCTCTAAACCGGTCATATTCCCAAGATTTGGTACTGCCCAAGTAGAATGGCAAAACTATAAATTGGAGTTTGTAATGAGCCGGGCTGAAAAATATAAGCACAATTCCAGGAAACCCACTGTTCGCAACGCTTCTCTTTATGAAGATATTAGAAGACGAGATTTTACTATAAATACATTGTTAATGGACATTTCTAATGGGGAGATTTTAGATCTTTTGAACCAAGGGAAAAGCGATATCGCAAATAAGATTATTAGAACCACTCAAGAACCCCAGAGAATTTTCCAAGAAGATCCGCTTAGAATGCTAAGAGCAGTAAGATTTGCTGTTCAACTTAATTTTTCTATTGAAAAGAATACATACAAAGCACTAACTGAACAGGCAAAAAGCTTGGGAAAAATTTCCTGGGAACGCAAAAGAGATGAAGTAAGCAAAATTATTATTTCTGATTCACCAGTAAGGGGGATGAATCTTCTGAAAGATACAAAATTGTTGAGAATGATTATTCCAGAACTAATTCCTACTAGCGGATGTTACCAGAATGAATTTCATTATGAAGATGTTTGGGACCATACAATGCGTGTTACTAAGGCTGTTCCTAATGATCTTTTGCTACGCTTTGCAGCACTGTTACACGATATTGGAAAACCACAATCCAAAACATTGGGAAATAAAAAAAACAATTTTTATGGTCATGAAAAAATAAGTGCTCACATGGCAGAGATAATATTAAAAAGATTTAAATTTTCCAATGATTTTATTAAGAAAGTGAAATTTCTTATTTTAAATCACTTACGTACCCACAATTTTGGAACCAATTCTGAAATAGTAACAGATAAAAAAATAAGAAAATTAATATATGATGCAGATTATTTGTTGAATGAGCTTCTCGAGCTTATTCATGCTGATAATTTAGCAAAAAAGAATGCTAAAAAAAAACAAGTCCCTGAATTAAAGAGAAGGATTTCCAAACTGAATTTCGGGAAAAGTAAATTTCCTGTGAAAGGTAACGATATCATGAAATATTTTTCCATACCACCAGGGGAAAAAGTAGGTAAACTTCTAAAGCAAGCTAAAGAAATATGGTTACAACATCCCGAGTGGGATAAAGAAGCTATTTTAAGAAAATTAAATAAGGTGCGACACTAGGCCACACCTTTTTGGATTAAGTTTGGGATTTTAATCCTTATTGAGGGGAGAATATTATTTTAGCAACAACATTTTCTTTAGGTTGCTATAATTATCGATAGTCATTTCGTAGTAGTATATTCCGCTAGTAATTTTTTTGCCTTTAGTTGTTCCATTCCAAGTAACTTGATGATTTCCTCTATCCATGGGTTGATTTAGCAAAGTGGTAACCTTTTGTCCTTTTATGTTGAAAATTTCAATTTTCATATGGCTGGCTTCTTTCAAGCTGAAGTTGATTTTTATCTCGGGATTGAACGGATTCGGAAATTTCTTGTTGATTCTGTAATAAGTGGTAATTCGGTATCGTTGAAAGTTGGTTACCAAACAAATTCTTAGGTTATTATTTCCGATTCGCTGTCTGCTAACTTGAATCCTAATATCTCTCGATGCCCTGCTTGGTTTACTCCTATCACGATTAGTATTCCCATGGATATTATCCGACCATCTCGTCTTACTTAGGTACAAATAGCATCGACCATTAAAAAGAGATAATACTTCTCTAATGGACGATTACGGAATTTCTGTACTTCAGGGTCTAATGTTTTACACAGTGATGATACTGTCGATTTGGTAAAGCTTGTGCTACAAAACTCCTCTGTTACTGATTTAATTTTTCTGGTAGAGACTCCCTTAACTACCATATCTATCATGGTAAGAAGCAAGGCTTGTTTGCTGCGCTGATAACGCTGGGAAAGCGATGTATTAAATTTGCTGCCTCTAAAGCGTGGTGCCGAAAGGGTAAGCGCTCCTATACGGGTCTGCAAACCACGTTCTCGAATACCATTACGATAATCAGTACGCCCCTGGCTACGATCATAAGGCTCTGCACAAAGCTGCTCGCTTGCTTCATGTGATAACACCTGATTCAAGATTGTTTCCATTAACTTACTAAATGCCTCATCTCTACCATCCTTTGAAAAAAGTTCGTGCAATAATTTACTATCTAAATTAATTTGTGCCTGAGCCATTATTCTCCTTCTTGATTTGATTTTTGCTTAAACCAAGTTATGAGGTTTGAATTTTGGCTCAACTAATTTTACACCACTTTTAGTACGTTATCAAGTTTCCGATATACTTAG
>JAXHUB010000128.1:0-7602 GCA_034189845.1 Candidatus Cloacimonadota bacterium
CTTCGATATTTGCCATAAATTCAATATCACCCCCAGCAGCATCAGTTATTAGCAAGTTATCCACATTATATTCACAATCATTTCGGACGAATAATTCTATCCATTCTGGTTCATCTTCTGGTGGGTCAAACATTATCTCGTTAATAATAATCGGTGAGCTATCTATTACTATTGAACCCGCGGCAAGATTATTTTCTAAGTTGCTGTCCTGCAAATAAATAAGCTGTGCCAAAAAATGGTAATACCCGCGAGCTAAATTATCTGTATGGAAACTAAAAATGTAAGTTTCTCCTGCTTCAATTTCAGGTAGAATTATATTAGTTAAAGGTAGTGAATTACAAAGGATATCTACTTCAGCCTCCGAGTTATCCACAGGCTTTGTGGATAAGTTTTCGACATTATAGATTAGCTCGACTTGTTGTTCATTATACAAAATTAATTCATTTAGTTCTATACAAAGATCTATTGGATAAACATTTTCTGCTCCTGGTGTTGGTTCTTCACATTCAAAAAAATCATCTGCAAAGATATCGGTATCTACTCCATCTTCAATTCGAGCTATACTGTTTCCGCTGTTTACATCTGGACAAAATTGCTGTCCTATTTCATTAATATCACTTGGCAATTGATTGGAATTTGGTGAATCATAAAGAATAGTATCGGTATAATCTCCTGAAGCAGAAAGTAATCTAACCCCATCGGTACAACTTCCTCCATTCTGCAACGCCAAACTATTTGTCAAATCAGCTTCATCAATATTAGCTTCTCCCAATAACAAAAAGGAATGCGGTGCAATACGGTAATTGGGAAAAATAAAAACAGTTTGAAATTCAGAACCAGCTTTTTGTAATTGCCAACCTTCTAGTTGAATAAAATTTTCTGAATTATTGTAAAATTCCACCCACTCCCAGCCGGTATCTGGCCCTTCTGGGTCATAGATAACCTCATTAATAACTACTTCTCCACAAACTACACTTCCGATCACGGCCACCATAATAAATATTATAGTCGACCTCATAAAAACTCCCTAAATATCATGTTTGTGAATCGAGAAATTTTGGCAAGAATTTTATTTAATAATTAAAAAGGTTCTCGATAATATCGGAAGGAATAATAGAAGCTTTATAACGTGTTTGACTAATTTTTTCAGCAGTTTTGCCAAGCAAGTAGGAAGCTGCGCCAGCTGCTTGTGCCAGAGTTAATTTCTGGCCAATAAAAGAGCTAACTATTCCGGCCAATACATCTCCACTCCCGCCTGTAGCTAAAGCATCGTTGCCGCTAGTATTAAAAATCTTCTGGTTTCTATCAGAATAAATCGTGGTGCAGCTTTTCAATAAAATTTTTACATTGTATTTTTTCTGAAAATCATCTAGTGCTTGCATGATATTGTTTTGTATTTCAACTTTCTGCAAATTTGTCAATCTGCAAAATTCACCAATATGTGGTGTAAGAAGTATTTTATTATTTTTTGTTTTTAAAAGTTCGATCTGCTTTGATATAATATTCAAACCATCGGCATCGATTATGAGTGGTTTTTCCCAGTTTTTTAAAATAAACTTAACTAAATTTTCTGTTGCAGGATTCACTCCAAGACCTGGTCCAACCAATAAAACATCCATAGAGAAAAGTTTTTGCTTAAACTCTTCAAAACCATCGCTGCTTTTAAAATCTTTGTTCCATTTTGGTAAAGCATATGTCATCACTTCCAAAAGTTGTGTTTCAAATATTTGCTCCATACCGTTTGGATGAAATAAGGTAACCAAACCACTGCCAGCTCTTAAGGCTGCTTTAGCTGCCATCACTGCTGCTCCAGAAAAACCTGGGGAGCCAGCTATAATTCCTACCTTACCGTAATGACCTTTATGATAAAATTTATTGCGAAGTGGATAATGAACATTGTTCTCGGTCATCAATTTTGCTTTGGGAGGATATTCTTTGTAAAGTGTATTAGGAATACCGATATCTATAATTTGCAATTGACCCGTTTTAATTCTGCCGGGTAGAAGATAATGCCCATATTTTGGTGCTGCCATTGCTAGTGTATAATCCGCTTCTACAGCTAATTCAGCACTGCCGGTATCCGCATCAATTCCACTTGCAATATCGATAGCTATTTTAATGGCTTCTGCATTGTTTATATTTTTTATTATTTCTCGGCGCCATCCTTCAATTTTCCCTCTGAATCCAATTCCAAATATGGAATCTATCACATATTCGAATTCAGATAGCTTTACAGAACTTTCCTTCCAATCTTGTTCGGAATTAATTTGATTAATATTAATGTGCATTTCTTTACATTTCCGAAAATTTTCTAATGTTTCTACTGACATTTTCTCTTTTTTTCCTAGCAAAACTAAGTTAGGATAGAAACCCCATTCCTTTAGATAGCGAGCAATTACAAATCCATCTCCCCCATTGTTGCCACTGCCACAAAAAATTATCACGTTTGCTTCTGGTAAAAGTAGATTTTTTCTTAGGTATTCACTACAGCCCCGGCCAGCATTTTCCATTAATACCTCACTGGGAATTTCAATTTTTTCCATGGTAAATTTATCATAGAAATACATCTCATTTCTGCTTAAAACATACATTCTATACTCCTATCCTATAGGTAAAATTATCTCGAACGTCGTCCCCTTATCGGGTTCACTTTGAACAACATGTATTTTCCCTCGATGATATTCTTCAACAATTCGCTTTGCAAGGCTAAGACCTAATCCCCAACCTCGCTGTTTATTTGTAACACCGGGCTGAAATGCTTTCTTATACATACTCCGTGGCATTCCTAATCCTTCATCTTTAATTTGAATATGAACACAACTGCCCTTTTCGTAAGCAGTAATAACTATTTCTCCAGCTTTATTCCTCATAGCATCTAGACTATTTTTTATCATGTTTTCCATTGTCCACTTTAATAAATCTGGGTCTAATTTATACTTTTTCCCTTCTATTTTACTTTTAAAATGCAAATTTATTTTATTGGAAACCTTCGGTACCAGTCTTTGAAAATTTGCCACTGTTTCAGCAATTATTTTGTGTAATTCTACCTCTTTATGGGAAATAGACGACCCAACTTTTCCAAATCTGGAAGCAATTAATTTCAACTTCTCCACATCACTTTTCATGTTCTTCAGTTCTTCTTTAACTTTTTCCAGCTCTGTTGACGGTAATTTAGCTTCTAAAATATCTATCCACGCTAAAAGAGAAGAGATTGGTGTCCCAAACTGATGAGCTGTTTCCTTAGCTAAGCCTATCCAAAGATAACGCTTTTCTGCTTTACGAATATTCATATATCCTAAGAAGCCAATTAGAATGAACAAGATTATTAGAGGTATTTGGAAATATGGAATTATCCTCAGATATTTAATAGCTTTGGTTTCTCCATAGAATACATAGCCATAAACAGTTGGATCAGAAGGTTTTAGTTTAAGTGGTATAACATTTTCGTGCGATTCCATTTTCTCTATTTTTTGCAGAATATTTTCCTGTTGGTCAGCGTTTAACTGTGAGAACTCTTTTTTTTCTATCCCTATATTTTCCCAGGAAGCAGGAATTTTTTGGGCGTTAGTAAATATCATAGGAAAATTTATGTTGGTTAGAATTTCTTCGCGCACATATTGTCCCAAATACTGTTCTACATCCACATTAGTTGGTGCTCCAATATTTTTTGCGTAAAGGTTGGGAATTACCTTCACGTCGTCTCGCACTTTTTGTAACACAGACATGTTAAAAATTGTAAAAATTATCACCATCAGCATTCCGCCTATAAAAACATAGGCTGTAACCGCTTTAAATCCTTGGTTTTTCATTCTTTTTTGCCTCATCCCATATCTCATCTAATTGCTCCAAACTGCTTTTTTTCATATCTTTTCCATTTTTCCTATAATGTTTTTCCACATGCTTAAACCGCCGTTCAAATTTACTTATAGTCTCGCGTAATGCAGTTTCAGCGTCAAGCCCACTTTTTCGGGCTACATTAACCACTGAAAACAGAATATCTCCCAGTTCTGTTTGCATTTTTTCCAAATTTTCTGCGTCCGCTTCAAATTTAAATTCTTTTATTTCTTCTTCCAATTTAGCAAAGGCTCCTTTTGCCTCATTCCAATCGAAGCCTACTGCAGCTGCTTTTTCCTGCATCCTTTGTGCAATAATAAGTGCAGACATACTTTTGGGAATTCCATCTACTACGGAAGTGCGGTAGTTTTTTTTCTCTTGTTGCTTTATCTCTTCCCAGTTTTTTTTTACTGTAGTTACATCAACAGCGTCTACATTTCCAAAAATATGAGGATGGCGACGTTTTAGTTTGAGATTAATTTTTTTTAGCACTTCTATTAAGGTGAATTCATTTTTTTCTTCTGCAATTTGTGTTTGCATTACAATGTGCAGCATTAAATCACCTAGCTCTTCTTCAAGGTCTTGCATATTTTCATTTTCAACAGCTTCTACCACTTCATAGAGTTCTTCTATTAAATTAGGCACTAATGAAAGATGGGTTTGTTTTATATCCCAAGGACATCCCTTATGAGGGTCTCTTAATCTTTTTATTGTTTGTACAAAATCATCAAATTCTTTCATTTTTTTCTCCTGAAATATCCTCTTGTTCTAATTCCCACATTTTTTGTAATTTTTTCCCGTGCAAGTATTTTCGAAACCATCCTATCAGTAAGATCAATGGTAAAATCAACCAAATCAGGCTGCTGAAAGTTATCAAAATCCCATAAATGAAACGTGTTTTGCTATTTTTTTCAAATATATCAGAAAATTCAGCTGGTGAGTAATAAAAACTTTTCGTAAAAACATCTAAAAAGTTGCTTTTAGGTTTTGCGAGATGCCAAAAATTTACAAATTTTTTTCTTTCTTTAGTTGCTAAATATTTAACTGCTAAAGCCGATTTGGTGTAGAATGCCTGCCATTGAGACCTGTTTTCAGGATATCTATATTTCATCTCATTTAGGCTAAGGCTAGTACCCAAAAAATGATTCCTCATAAAAATAAATTCTCTATCAAAACTCATATCATCGGAGAAATATACAGCCATTCCTTCGTGAAACCACAACGGTGCATTTCTGAAAAAATGGTGTACAAAATGGTGTATGTATTCATGCAACATTATCTTATGTATTCTATTAAAATTCTGTAAATCTGCTGGATTACGCATGTAAATTATTCCATCTCGATAAAAGGCTTGGCTAAATTCTATTATCCGCGCTTTGGAAGAGGTATAGTTCGTGTAATCTTTTTCATCTGCGGCAATTATAATTTTAATAGGAAGATCAGGGTATTTCCCCAATTTCCTGTGAAACTCAAAAATATTATTAGAAAAATCTGCAGCTATCTGTTTTACATATTTAAATTTTGTATTTGAATAATCTACTGTAATGTTGTGGAGGTTATAAACTTTTCCGAACAAGAATGGCATTAAGAAGATAAGGACAGCCAACCATATTTTAATTCTCATGCAGCCTTTTTTTTATTAATTTTATAAGTTTTTTTATATCGAAGGGTTTAAAAATTACGTCCTGTAGTCCTGCTTTTTTTGTATTTACCAATACATGATCAGGATCATATCCAAACCCAGTCATCATAATAATAGGAATATTTTCATTGTGTTCTCGAATTCTTTTAAAGAGTTCATATCCATCCATATCTGGCATAGCGATGTCGGTTAATAAAAGTCCTATTCCATTATTAAATATGTATTTTAGCGCTTGGTAACCAGTAAGCGCAGTAATTACCTCAAAATCTTCGTTAGCTTCTTCCAATTCCATTTTAAGATATTCCAAAACGTTTTTTTCATCGTCAACAACAAGTATTCTTGTAGCCATCAACTCTCCAAATAACCCAATTTAATTAATTCTTCTATAGATTTTTGCTTTTGCTTGTCAAGCTTTTCGGTAGCGTGTTGACACAAGAATTCATAGCACCACAGCATTTCGTCTAAATGCTCTTTATTAACAGCTAAAATCTCATTTTCTCTATATTCGGGTATAATAACTGGAAACTCAAAATCTCCTGCTTTAGCCAAAATACCATCTTCTATTCTGTAGTGAACTCCTGCTATATTATCTTCCCATTTTATATGTTTAATTGAAAGCAGAAACTGTAAATGTTTATAATAGGAATCTATTAAGTTAATTTCCTTTTTAAGAAGTTCTGCTTGAGTAAATTGCAGATCTCTTAGCAAGTTTCCCTGATCTTGTCTTTTTCTCTTTAAAAATTCCCAATTGGGATGAAGATAATATTTGCTTATCAAATTTTGAATTTTCTTAGTCTCTTCCAGACAATAGCCCAAACATTGTTGTTTTTTTAATCTTTCACAAGGAAAATCCTCTCCCTCGCAAGCTGGTGCTTTTAGTAATTCTGCAAAACAACCAATAACATCAATAATAAAAAAGTTACTGTGAAAAGGACCAACATAAAATTTTTTCTTCTGGGTATCTTCAGCTGTACTGAAGTAGGGAACATTATAAAAATCAATAGCTAGATAAAAATAATTACGCCAAAAATTAAGTTTATCATTGAACTGAGGTTCGATTTTTTTTAACATTTTTTTTTCTGTAGCCAAGATCTGTAATTGGTTTGTTTCAGTTTTCCAATCAAAATCTGTGGTTTGTGAAATTAGCTGAAAAAGTACATCATCTTGGTTACGTGATGTAAAAAAATTATTTATGCTTTTTCGGATGTTCTTAGTTCTGCGCACATAAAGAAAATTTTCTTCTTTTTTCAGAAAAATTATCCCCTTCTCAGACGGTATTGCCTGCAAGTTGCTTAAAATATCTTTTTTTCTCATCTTCTGCCTCTCCTCGGATTTGCCAAAATAATAATATTTGTTTTTTCGGCAAACATTTATTTGGAAAATTATAATATGGGAAAATTATAATCTCAGATTTCCTGCTTGACTTTTGTATGCCTTGCAAAATCTTTTCCTAAAAAATTAGAAATTTATGATGTTATATAAACTTTTAGCTTCCATTTTAGAAAAATCGAATTTTATTGAAAAGTTCGATAAACAAATAAAAGCTCAGCAAGAGAGTACACTATTTTTCAATTTAAACCGCTCGCTGAAATCAGTTTTACTAAGCAGGATTCATCAAATTACCAACAAGAACATAATTTTTGTAACCACTGATGATAAATTGGCTGAAGATTATTTAGAAGATATAGATTTGCTCATAGGAAAAGTGAATGTTCATTTTTTACCCGATTATGAAGTTTTACCTTATGAGGATCGTTCGCCACATTATTCAATTCGAGCTCAAAGAATTCAAACTCTGGCTGCTGCCTGTCAAGAAAAACCCGCTGTTTACACTATTTCTATCCGTTCTCTTTTGAGAAAAATAGTAACTAAGCAAGTTTTTAGCAAAAATTTAATTTATTTGGAAGTAGGGAAAGAATTTTCTCCAGAACTATTGGTTTCCAAGCTTGTGGGCATGGGATACGAAAGCCAACATCAAGTAACAAGGATTGGTGAATTTGCAAGACGGGGTGGTATAGTAGATATCTTCTCTCCTCATATGAACAAACCGGTGCGCATCGAGTTTTTTGGAGATGAAATCGATACGATGCGCATTTTTTCGATAGATACACAGAGCTCAAGCGGTG
>JAXHUB010000129.1:0-8233 GCA_034189845.1 Candidatus Cloacimonadota bacterium
CATAATAGTTATCGCCTTCTTCCATTACTACTTTTGCTCGGTATTCAATTTTACTGTCTTTATAAACTGTTTTTGTTTCAAGAGGTAAAAATCCAATATTGCCTTTATTAATTTCCAACTGTGGTTTTACTGCAGTGGTCAGCATCCAGGCAAAGGGAATTATCATAACCAAGCCGCAAAGCGATAATAAAAAATATGTTATTGTTTTTTTCGATTTCATACCTATTCCTTAATAATGTACTTTCTTTTCTAATTTTCGTTGAAGTAGGGTTAAGACTAGAATAACAGCAAAAAGTACCAAAGCTATTGCACTAGCATAACTCAAATCATTACTTTCTCCAAATCCTTTATCGAATAGATAGTAGACTATAACTTTTGTTGTTCCAAGTGGACCTCCAATAGGGGGGCCAGTCATTAAATAGATCTGAGAAAATACTTGGAAGGTTGTTATAGTAGTCATCATTAAAACATAATAAGTAGTTGGAGAAATAAGTGGTAGAGTTATTTTGAAAAATTGTTTGAATTTACTAGCGCCATCTATTCGTGCTGCTTCGTAGTAAACATCGGGGATGTTTTGCAAGCCAGCTAAATAGATAATAGTATTGTAGCCTAAATTTTTCCAGATAGTTACCATTATAATACTAAAAAGAGCTAAAGAGGGACCGCCCAAAATCATATAAAGAGTATTGTAATTTATGTTTACCAGATTGGAAAGAGACTGTATCCAACTGGAAAAATCTATACCAAAATTTCCTAAAAGCAAATCGAAAATTCCCCGACTTTCTGCCAGCCATCCCAAAGGCTCTATTCCTATTTTAGCTAAAAAAAAGTTTATTAAGCCTGTTTGCTGGTTAAACATAATCTTCCAAACGATAGAAATGGCAACCATAGAAGTAACCGTAGGGATAAAATAAACAGAACGGAAAAAACCTTTTAATTTTTCTATGCTGTTAAGTAAATTTGCAAAAAACAGAGCTAAAATAAGGCCTATTGGCACTACGAAAATCACTAGGTAAAAAGTATTCAACATCGATTGCCAAAACTCATTGTCAACCAAAATACGCGAATAATTTTCCAAACCAATAAATTCGCCTACCCCAGTTATAGACCAGTCGAAGAAGCTAACAATAAAAGATAGTATTATGGGAATAAGACGAAAAGCGAATATTACCGCCGCTGCCGGCAAGATATATAAATAGGGGCCAAAATCTAATTTTTTCTTAACCATGCTTAGTTTACTCCATTCAAATCTCTTTCAAAGAATTGTTTTACTTTTAGTTGTGTCAATCTAAATTTGATAATTGTAACCATTATAATTATTGGAGTAATCGATAACTTGCTTCATAAGCCTTACAGTTTCCACAGGATAACTGCCTATAGCAGTTTAGGCAGAAAGCATTACATAGTCGGCGCTGTCCCAAACTGCATTGGCCACATCGGAAACCTCTGCTCTGGTTGGTTTTGAGTTTTCTCTCATCGATTCCAGCATTTGAGTGGCTACGATGCTGAATTTTTTAGCCTACTGGCAGGTGCGTAGAATTTGTTTTTGTCTTACCGGCACTTCATAAATAGGTAACAATACGCCCATATCGCCGCAAGCTATCATTATGCTATCTGACAAAAGCAAGATTTGGTGTATATTGTCTATTCCACTGCGATTTTCTATTTTGTCTATAATAGGGCATTTGAACTTTTTTTCGGCCAGAATATTTTGTAGATTTATAATATCTTGCGAATTTCTTACGAAGCTTTGAGCAACAAAATCTACGTGGTGTTGTATCGTAAATTGATATCATTTTTATCTTTGCAGGTTACAATATCATTTTTTAGTTTCATGCTAGGGATATTTACACCTTTGTTGCTATAGACAGTACCGGGATTTATAACTTTTGCATGGAGCAAATTTGCTTCTGTTTCAGTAACATGAAGCTGAATATTACCATCATCCAAGAATATATTTGACCTTACGGAAATTTGGTTTAGTTCTTCAAAACTATTGGGATAACTCGATCCTCCTTTTCTACTGATTTTGCTGAAACTAGTTTTATACTTTTTGCAACTGAAAGCTTTATTGGCTCGGCTAATTTTCCTATTCTAATGCGAAACCCTTCTAAATCCTGCATAATTTTGATGTTGTAATTCTTTTCCTTGTTGATTTTTCGTATAAGTTTCAGGTAAGCTAGATATGCTGTATAATCGCCAGCGAAAAATTCAATCTTGCAATATTCATGCCGGCTGCTGTCATTTGCTGCAAAGTTTGGTAGGAAGAGCAGGAAGAACCTATGGTGCAAATTATTTTTGTATTTTTCATATTGAAAAATGCTGTTAATACAATAAGTGTCATTTTTTTTATTGGTTTTTATCTTTACAATTTCAGGTTGTTTGTATTAAATGTTTTACTAACAAAAAATAAGGATAGGAAAAGATGCTTGATAAATTCAAAAATCTCAATCATAATATTAAATTATCCTTCCTCTTTACTGCCCTTCAATCATTTGGACGCGGCATATGGATGGGTAATATCTTAAGTTTGTATGTGGTCGTATTAGTAGAAAATTCCCAGGGCTTTTTAGATTTATCTCCAAATGAAATTTTGGGAATTACGGCTGGTATTACCGGAATTGCCATGACAGCTATAGTTTTTCCAGCAGGCTATTTAACTGATAAATTACGCCGTGATAAAATGTTACGGGCAGCCGGAATAATAGGAACTATTGCTATGATAATTTTGGCGCTAGCCTTAGATCTCTATCTTATTATGATTGCCTTGTTTCTATGGGGTGTATTTCAAGGTATTTCCAGGCCAGCTTTTGAATCGATAGTAGCCGATTCGCTTCCTACTGGCAATCGTTCTGGCATTTATTCCAAGATACATTTGGTACGTCAGTTTGGTATGGCTTCTGGCCCAGTTTTGAACATTCTTCTTTTCTTTATTTTGGGAGACCAATGGGATATTGGAATTTTACGCTCTGTGATGCTGGTGGGTGTATCTATTTCACTGTTATCTTCTCTTGTACTGTTTTTGTTCAAAGACGACCGCTCTATGGGACACGAAAGTGAATCTATTTTTGAATTGGATCCACCCGATGAAAAAGTGAGCAAGCAAGCAAAAAAAATTCCGATTTTACTGGTGACTTCAAATGTAATAATTGGAATGGGTGCTGGCATGACGGTGAAATTTTTTCCAGTTTTTTTTCGAGCAGTTTACACTTTAAAACCAATTTCAGTACAGATGATTATGGGGGCAACGTTTATTGTTACAGGTATAGCAGGAATTATTGCTCAAAAATTTTCTGTAAAACGAGGGCGCGGTGAAATGATATTTGCAGTTCAATTTTTGGCTACTATGTGTCTGGTAGCAATAGGGTTTTATCCGCCATTGGGTTTTCTGGTTCCGCTTTTTGTGTTGCGCGGTTCACTGATGAATGCTGCCCAGCCGCTAAGCCGCTCTATTCTTATGGATGTGGTGCCCAAAAAGAATCGCGGCAAATGGAATTCCTTGGAAGCTATTGCTTGGGGTTTGTTTTGGAATGCTTCCGCAGTGCTAGGAGGTTTTCTGATTGGTGATAACAATTTCAAGCGTTGTTTCTTGATAACAGCTGGTATCTATTTTGTGGGTACTATTCCTATCTTGCTGTTAATTCCTATGGTGAAGAAGGAAACAGCATAAAAAGTTCCTTATTTCTCTTCTTATAAGATTAGGGAGGGAAGAAAATTCAAAATAATACTTTATCTTAATAGAATAGTTATTTGGGATGCATATCAAAAAGTAGTTTACAAACAAAAGTTAATTGTGGAATAGTAGGTAGAGAGAAGAAAAAAGAAAAGAGTTTTTTTCGATTACTTAAGAAAAGTATAAAAAGAGGTATTTATGGTGCATATTTACACTGGTACTGGTAAAGGTAAAACAACTGCAGCACTGGGTCTTATAGCTCGAAGTTTAGGAAGAGACAAGTGGGTTTGTCTTATACAATTTATGAAAAAGAACTGCGAGTATGGCGAAATTCAATTTTTTTCTAAAGAGAAAAATTTAGATATCTTCCAATTTGGAACAGATAAACTAATCGAGCCCAATAAACCAACACAGATCGATTTGGGCGAAGCAGATGCAGCTTATCAAATGGCTAAGCAGGTGTTAGAGTCACAAAAATATGATCTGGTAGTAATAGATGAAATAAATGTAGCGGTAAGCTGGGGATTGTTGGATTTAGCACAGCAGCTGGAATTGATGCAATTGGCCAAAGATACAGAGTTAGTAATGACTGGACGCTATGCCACTCTTGCAGTTATAGAAAAAGCTGATCTGGTAACAGAGATGCGCGAAGTAAAACACTATTTTAGCAAAGGTGTTAAAGCCAGAAAAGGTATCGAGTTTTAAAACAGACCAATGCAAAAACTAATTGCAAAAAATCTCTATCGCAGGTCTTTAATTTCCTACCTTTTGTGGCCATTTTCGCAAATCTATGGAGGTTTGTTGAAATTACGCCGAAAATTTTATTCTAAACACAAGACCTATCGGGCACCTTGTCAAATTATAAGTGTAGGAAATATTGTTAGTGGAGGTAGTGGCAAAACCCCTACATCTATTTGGTTGGCACAAAAAATTGCCAAAAAAGGCAAACAAGTGGCAGTTTCTCATCGCGGATACAAGGGGGAATTTGAAAAGACCGAAAAATTGATCTCTACCTGCGATAAAGTTTTAGATTGTGCTGCTAAGGCAGGAGATGAAGCGTTTCTTTTGGCAAATAAGTTGCCGGGAATACCGGTGGTAGTTGGTAGAAACCGTACTGCAGCCATTAAGCTTTTATTGGAAAACTATCCAGATTTGGACTGTATAATTCTTGATGATTCTTTCCAACACCTGGCAGTAGCACATGACCTGGATTTTCTGGTCTTCAATAGCATCGGCAATATAGGAAATGGTTTTGTACTCCCAGCTGGAATTTTACGTGAATTCCTTTCTACGGCAAAATTGGCCGATTATTTTGTTATTAACGGGGAAAAGGAAATTGCTGCTCTGAACAATTTTTCTGTACCACAGCTGCAGGCAAAATATAAAGTAGAGAGAATTACAGATACTGAAGGGAAAACGGTTAATATTTCCTACATAAAAAACAAAAAAATAGCATTGCTTTCGGCAATTGGACTGCCAGCTTCCTTCGAACAAACTGTGGAAAAAGCTGGGTTAGAATTTTCCTATCACCTATCCTTACCAGACCATTTTAACTATGCTAATAATTTAACTGTCTTTACTGGTAAAATAAAAGATTTCGATTATATTCTGACCACCGAAAAAGATTATGCTAAACTGCAATTCATACAACACGATCTCCCACTTTTAGTAGTGGAAACCAAATTTGATATTAAGGGAGAAGTGGTGTTGTAAATTGCTATTTTTTGCGATTAAAAAAGCCCAGAATAATTCCTAAAACCACGCTCCACAATGCGGCCAGTCCAATCTGGAAATCTGTTGGTAAAATAAAGGTAATTGTATGAGCCGGTATCCAAAACCAGATCATGCAGAGTATGCCTTTGTCTAAATTTTTCCAATTTTTCTCTTTTAAAGGCAAGTTATCTAAGAAGCGATGAAATATAACTAGGAAAAAACCGAACTGTAGATTGGTGACTACCGATTTGGCAAAAGCGTTCCCCAAATTATTGGTAATTATAGATTGGGGCAGCAAATTATGTTCAACTAACTCTTTAATAAAACCACTCATGCCAGTAAAGGCGTATTTTATTCCAATAGCCAAAATAGACCAAACTATCATTTTCCACAAAGTTATTTTAAAATCGAAAGGCCAGCTAACTTTTTTATTTATTATCCATTTGGAAACTGCTTCGCCTAAAGTCCCCAAAATTGCAAATTGGATTATTGCCATTATGATTGGATGCGCTTGCACATTGCATATGTACCACTGCATAATTATCTCCCAAAGAAAAACCCCGTAGCAAACTGCCACAGGGCTTTAAAATTTATTTTTCTTCTATAATTCGTTTAGTTTCCATCGCAATCATTAGTTCTTCATTAGTAGGAATTTTCAGAATCGTTACTTTGGAATTTTCGCCGGTTAGATCCAAAATTCCACCTTTAAACTGGTCATTTTCTTTCTTATTTAACTGCATGCCCAAGTAGTCCATATCACTGCACACCATCTCACGCAGAATTGTCATGTTTTCTCCAACACCACCAGTGAATACAACAACATCTACGCCGTTCATAGCAGCAGCATAAGAGCCAATATATTTTTTTATCCGATAGGCATAAACTTCCAAAGCACGGGTAGCAGAAGGATTATTTTCCTGCAAAACTTTGTCTTCTATCTCACGCATATCGTTACTAAGGTTGGAAAGACCTAAGATACCACTTTTTTTATTCAAAATTGTATTAACCTCGTCTACATCCATTCCCAGAACCTTTTGCATGTGAATAGGAATAGCTGGATCCAAATCACCGCAACGAGTTCCCATAACCAACCCTTCCAGTGGGGTAAGACCCATAGAAGTATCTATCGATTTTCCACCCTGTACTGCAGTTATAGAAGCACCATTGCCAATGTGGCAGGTGACAATATTAAGTTCGGAAAGATCTTTTTGCAGATATTCAGCTGCTTTTTTGCTAACAAATTTATGTGAGGTACCGTGAAACCCGTAGCGCCTTATTTTATGCTTATTATAAAATTCTATCGGCAATGCATATAAGTAAGCCCTGGAAGGCATAGTTTGATGAAAAGCTGTGTCAAAAACACCACATTGGGAAACTTCTGGAAGTATTTTCTGCATAGCTTTTACACCTTTTATGTTCGCAGGGTTGTGCAACGGAGCTAAACTAATGCAGTCTTCCATTACTCTTATTACATTCTCATCTATTTTTACAGAACCGGAGTAATGTTCTCCCGCGTGCACTAAGCGATGGCCAACTGCCTCAATCTCATTAATGCTGTCTATAACACCATTTTCTTTGTTTGTAATATGATTAATTATCATTTCAATTGCTTCTTCATGGTTCTGCAATTTTGTTTCCGCTTTTTTCTTTGTAAATCTTTCACTTTTATAAGTGAAAAGCGAATAACCTTCTCCAATTTTTTCGGCAATTCCTTCAGCCAAAACAGCTTCTTTTTCCACATTAATAAGCTGATATTTTACAGAGGAACTGCCACAGTTGATAACCAGTATTTTCATGTTTTCTCCATTTATTTTTTAATATTTGAAATAATCTACTTTAATTTGGAAATTTTATTTATCTGTTATAATCTGGGAAAATGATATTGATTTCCCTATTTGCACTTTCTATGGAATCGGAAGCATGTACGGCATTTCTGGTAATGGAATCGGCATACAAAAACCGGATGGTGCCAGGACGGGCTTTATGGAAATCGGTATCACCGATTAATTCCCGCAAAACTGGAACAGCGTTATTCCTATGTAGGACAGCTGCTACAGTTTTTCCGGAGGTCATGAAATCTAATAATCTGTGATAAAAAGATTTACCTTTATGCTCCGCATAAAATTTTTCTGCTGTTTCTTGGTTCATCTGGAACATTTTCAACATTTCAATAGTGAATCCGTTTTTTTCTACTATCTGCAGAATCTCGCCTATTTTTTTTTGTGCAGTTACATTGGGTTTTATCAAAAAAAGAGTATCATGTTCCATTTATTCATTTTTTTCCTGATAATCTAATGCTGCCACCTTTATTGAAACATCACGTTTTAGCATATCACTCATTTTCAGCTTATGATCTAAAATTAGACGCCAAACATCGTAGATCTCGGTAGTTTCGAATTCTTTTCCCAGATAACTTTTCAACATATCTTTATAGAAATCTTCACGGTCTCGTTCTACCCTTATAATTACGTATTTGAATTCAGCATCTGTTATGTCGTAGTCTCGATAGCGTACATCAATTACAGCATAACCTTGCTTCATAAGATTCTCGAAATTGATCTGAAAATCATTATTAATTGCCATTATTAACTCCTTTTTTATATCCTTGGAGTCAGAAAATGAAATAATTATTTTTTGACAATAAATTTTCTAATAAGAAATAGAATTTAGAGTTGTTAGAAGCTCCTGTCTGATATCTTCAACATCTTCAAAAATTATACGTGTGATGCAGGATATTAAAGGTATGGAGAGATTGAATTTTGCTAATTTTTTTATTGTTTTTGCCATCGATACCCCTTCTACCTCCATTCCCACTTTTTGCAAAGCATCATCACGACTATAACCACG
>JAXHUB010000013.1:0-6118 GCA_034189845.1 Candidatus Cloacimonadota bacterium
ATGGAAGCAACAACCGCTTTGGTAGTAACTTTTCCAACACCTTCAGCTCCACCTGTTACTGTAAGGCCCGTATAGCTTCCTATAATTACGATTGCCCAAGCAAAAATTATGCTTTTGCTAAGCCCTACCAAAATATCTTTCACTGTAAGCACTTTAAAGGTCTCATCCAAAAAAGCAACTATGCTTAAATCTAAATAGGTGACAGCTATTACAAGACCGCCAAAAATTGCAATTGTTGTAGCCCAAGTAACCAAAAAAGGCATACATATCGTTATAGCACTAAATTTCGGCACCATTACATAGCGGACTGGGTTAATTGCCATCATCTTTAGAGCATCCAACTCTTCAGTTACTTTCATGGTTGCAATTTCGGAAGCTATAGCGGAACCACTACGTCCAGCTAATATTATCGCTGTTATAAGTGGTCCCATCTCACGAACCATAGAGATAGCTATAAGATCGGCAATGTAGATATTAGCACCAAATTGTCTTAATTGAGCTGCAGATTGCAATGCTATTATTAGGCCTAAAATAATTGCCAGAAGACTAACTATTCCTAAAGCATCTACTCCTATCAAAATGCTTTGTTGGATTACAGCTCCCTTGCGATAACCTTTTCTTTTAAATATACTCATAAAAGACCAAAAAGAGATATCTGCTGTTAGTAATATTGCTTCTTTAAATGATCGCCATAAATTAAAAGCATTACCGCCAATTTTTTCAAAATAGTTCTCTTTTTTAATCTTTGGAATGCTAACTTCTGCTGTATGAAAAGTTTTAATGGTTTCTTCAATTTTAGGTGTAAGATTTAAAATTTTTATATCTTTGTGTCTATTAGAAATTATATCAACAAAAGCAACGCCAGCACTATCGATGCTAACAACTTTGCTAAAATCAAGTGCCTCTAACTCACCATAGTGGGAAGCTGTTTCATAAACTTTCGGTACAGATTCTTTATTTAATATTTCTGGAAGTATTATTTTATTTTTCATCTTAACGTAAGAAATAAGTTAACCTAAGAAACAAGCTATGATCTGTTGAAATGTAGTTTTCTTCGCTGTCTGGTTCTCGATTTTCCAATTTTAAACGATAATCTACAGAAAGATACTTAAGTAGTTTAAGATTGAATATATTTTCCCATTCCATAGAATAAGCTTCATCTTTGTCGAATGGTAGCAGATAATCAAAGTTTGTGTTATAGCTTATATCGTAGGGAAGCTTGAAATTAGCTACCACGGAGATTTCAGTTCCTTCTTTAAAAATATTTTCAGTTTCATTAAATATTTTATAACTCACGTTGTTTTCTACCACAGTCCCAGTAAGATTATATACATTACTGTTAAATTCCTGCCGCATTCCAAAACCGGTTCTAAGGCTTATTTGCGCTTTAGGTTGATTCAAAATACGCCAATTTATACCCAATCCTTCTTTTAAAGTTAAAGGAAACAACCTATCTTTTATTTTTACTTCATCAACATTGCTGCCCACCTCGGTGACATAACCTTCTTTGTCGATTTTTTTGTAATTAAAATATTCGGAAGAGTAATATTTTTCTTCAAAAAGATGAAAATTTACATCTCCGCGAGCATACATACCAATATTTTTTATTAGATAATATATTAATGTATTCTTTATATCAAAATCATCTGCTGAAATCCTGAAAACTTCATCTTTACTGCGGGTTATACCTGATTCAACCACGTTACGCAAGTTGTAATAGAAAGGATACTCATCATAGACTAAGTGGTTATCTAACTGCGTATTGAAAGTTATAGTTGTTTCTGTTTCATCCTTATCGTTTTTATTATTACTATTCAAGTTAAAATTACCATGAATTGCACTGGAAAACTTCAGAGCTTGTAACCCAGATTCGAAAATATCTTCTTCTAGAACTCCTGCACCTACCAAATTAGTAGGATTACCATCTTCATCTCTTTCAACTACAATTGTGAATTTTTGGAACTGCCCTTTTTCCAAATATACTGTAGCAAAATTTCTATATGTATTAAAAGGCTCATTGTTTATGGTTATTTTGTACCACCCTGGACTTAATATCCAATATTTTTGTTGCTCTCCCAGTTCTTCTTCTACTGGGAAATCGGAACCATAGCTTTCGCCTGTTTCCAAACCAAATATCTCATATCTAACTTTGGCAAAATTACGTTTTTCGTCTACTACATCTACTACTAAGCAGCCCCATTCTGGTTCTACAATAGTTTTATACTGTGGAATAATTTCTATATTTTTCTTTTCCATAAGCTGGTCTTTATTCCCCGAGCCATACAAAATCTCATATTCCCCTTTTGGCAGTGGCAAAGGAACACCCATATCACCTATTATTTCATTGCTTTCTTGGTCCTTTACAATGAATTGTGGCTCATTTTCACTTTGAGATATAGCAGGTAATAGCAACAATCCCATTCCCTTGTTTTCCGTTATAATTTTTTCCGAATACAAGCTATCTGGCTTATCATCTTGCTTAACTTCATCTATAAGTAATTTCTTCCCTTTAAAATGTTCTATTATTTTAGCAATAAATCTATCGCTTTCTTCCAAGAAGATTTCATTTATCATTTGCACAAAAGTGGAAATATCGCTATCTAACAACACTTCTTCCCTATTTGCGGCATGTTGTACTATAATGTTACCGGAGGAGACATCTGAAAGTCGAAAATCGGTATTCAGATGTGCTTGTTTAAAATACTCTGACTCATAAAGCTCAATATTATTAATCCTGATATCGATTCTATAATGGGGTCGTTCATTCAAAAATTCGCGATCTGTTCTAGAAAAAACGTTATAGCTGTCGAGTCTTTGAGTTAAAAGGGAAGAAGTTATTTCATCTAAATCTACTCCCCAGAAATCTGTTTGCGAATAAGTAATTTTGGGGCCAAAATGACGTAAAACAATTTTTTTTCTATCGTAAGTTTGGGGAATAGAGGCATTTTTTATTTCCACACTAGCATTTATAGGTTCATTTTGAACTAGCTCTTCCTTTTCTGAATGTTCATAATATTCCAAAATATAATAATTATTATTCAATATTCTACCCGTCATACAACCGGTTAATAATAACATCATTAAAAATAATATTATTAAAGTTTTTTTCATTATAATCCCCTATTTTTTTGGTCTTAGTAGCAAGGTTGGATCTTCACTAATCTGTCGGGAAAAATCGTTAAGATTTTCTAAAGTTTCTTTCAAGACATTCAAGCTATTTAGCAGGTCGCTTCTTCCTCTTAATACTGTAAGGTCAATATGTAGAAACGCCTCATTTGCGTTATAGATTGCATCATTTAAATTTGCTAACATCTTTTTAAGGTCTACTTCTGCTATTCCGCTAGTTATTTTATCAGCATTTTCTAAAATAGCATATAATTGTTCCGATTCAAGTATATTATTGAATTCAGAAATCGCTATATTAGTATTCTTGGTAAGCCTGGCCATGTGAAATGTAGTGGAATCTAAATTGGTCATAATATTGGTAAAAGAAACTCTATTATTATTTATAAGGCTATCTGTGTTGCTTATTATTCTATTGAATTTAATCTGATTTTCTTCATTTGTGATTTTTGCTATATTTGTTAGAACCATTTCCAATTTTTCGGCAACAACTTCGGCGCTAGCTGTTATGTTTTCCAAAGCTGAAACACCTGGTTTAATGAAAGAACCTGGTTCTAAAGTTTTGGCCTGACTGCTTCCACCCCATAGCTCGATTTGTTTTAAGCCAGTAATTCCTACTCCAACTAATTTTGCAGTCATATCCGCTTTAATGGTAGTACCTTTTTTAACACTTATTTCCACAACTACTTTATTTATGTCTTTAGAAGAAATTTCGATATTTTCTACTCTGCCAATTTCTATACCATAATATTTTACAGAACTTCCTATCTGCAAACCATTCACGGAAGTATCGCTATAGGTTACGTAGTAGGTATCCCATTGTTGCATAATCTGCTTCCCCGCAACCATTACCAGAAATACCATTAAAAGAATAGAAGCAAAAAAGATAAAAATTCCCAATCTGAATTTTTGTGCCTTGGTTACCATTTGCTCTCCTTATTAAATTTAAAATTTATTATTCTTACTGATAAGATGTCAAGAAAAACAGATTTTTAGAAAAGTACTTCTACCCATATGCTTAATTCAAATGTTTTGATAAGCAGGTCTTTTTTTCTATCGTGACTCCATGAATAATCTGCATTCACCCCTCCATAAATATTATCACTAAAATCATAACTACCACCTGGAGTAATAGAATAAGCGATCTCATCTTTATCTACACTGGTTTTATCGTTACCCTTGGTTGTGGTATAGGTTTTGCTTAAACTAAAATCTAGGTCAGCAGTAAAGTTATTCTTGAAACGAATTTTACCTAATAATGGCAAGCTAATGCCCCTCTCGGCAGAGAAAGAATAACTCAAATTGCTAGTTATAGATTGAGTAGTTTCATTTTTGATAATATCATAAGTGTCGTAATGATTAATATTCTCTGTTTCAGAATAATTTACCGCCAAATTACTGGTAATATTATTGGCCCAATTACCATTCCAGGAAACAAGTGGTCTCAAGGTTATTTGAGTTTGCTCAGTTTGGGGACGTACCCAATCAAAATCTCCACTTTGGGTTTTGGATACCACATAACTGCTCTGCAGTCTAGAACTAGTAAGGATGTCCTCTGCTTTGATAATTTTTTCAAATTCACTAAGGGTAGCCGAAACATCAGGAAAAATTGTTTTAATCGATTTTTTATCTGTATTCCCAAAAGTTCTATCTATTTGATGAGAGAAATTCCAGGTAGTATTTAAATTATTCAGAAGAAGAAATGCAGTAGATACAGAAAATTTATCGTTATTTGTTTTCACAGTTATTTCATCTTCCGAAAGAATATGAGGTAAACCAAGCTGATATTCAAAGCTAGGACGTTCTACCCTATCTTCATAGTTAGTAGAATAATTATTGTTGTAATCAAACCGAATATTATCTAACCGGGAAAGATAGGAAACGAGCCAGTAAAAAATTCTAATATTATTTTTTTCTTTCTCCTGCTCTTCACTATATTGATTTTTCCCCTGAGCAGTAGAATCTTTAGCAGTTTGTTCTTCTTCTGGTAAATCTTTTGGTTTTTCCTCTCTTGGCATGCTGTTTTGTCCGCCCATGGCTTCTCTTTCATTTTCTGCAGCTTCTCTGGGATCTGTGCCAGGTAAACCTGATTTTCCAGAATCTTGTGGTGGTTTTCCTGTTCTACCTTCTAGATCCTCTTGGGAAGGTGGTTCTGGTGTATCAGCTCTTGCTAATTTATCGGCCCACTTAGTAAATATTTGTTTGTTCTTTAAACGAAAACTGCCGCTTAAGGCTCTGGTAACCTTTCCTTCGTAGATATACTGATCTTCCTCATCTTCCTGAGTTTGTGATATTTTCTTGTGATCTTCTCGATAGGTGACATCTGCACTGCCATTTAAGGTAAATAACTTATCAAAATACCCTGGATTATAAGTTAATCCAATTTGTTGATTCCTGTCTTTTTCTTGTCCGATATACGAAATCTGGGTATTTTCTTGCATAAGATCGCGTGTGGTTCTAAGTTTGTAAGATAAGGAAATATCGGAAAAAAGATCATATCTAATACTTGTATCTGTTTCCAATATTTTCGTTTCAATCGTCTGTGGTCTGGGTTTCCAAAAATCTAAACTGTCGTTATTGGTTTCCCACATCCAGCGGCTGGGGATAGAGTGGTTATAGGAAAATGTATTACTAAAATCATTGGGAGCGAAATAGTATTTATAATCTCCCCACAAGGTTATATCCAATTTATCTTTAGGAATCGATAGGTCATAATTGTGTGTAAACTGGTAAGTGGTAGTTGTATCGGCAGAAGTGGGACTAACAATTTGTTTTTTTTGCACATTACCTCTTAAAGAAGTATTTTTCAGAGTATAAGCCAATATTTTACTGCGCGGTGTTTTATTCTGGCTAAAAGACATGTTTGCACTGTAAATCAAAGATTTATCTTTTTCGCGCTCCTTTTCCTCATCATTCAAATCTTCTCGTAAAATATCGGAATTTGCCTTGAATCGAGGTATTCCTAAAGATTGATTCCGCGATAGAGTAAGAGGTA
>JAXHUB010000130.1:0-6072 GCA_034189845.1 Candidatus Cloacimonadota bacterium
GGAAAAATGGAGGTCTGCATCTTTGAGGACTGTCACACGGACTCCTGCCTGAGGATTAAAGGCCTTTTCGTCATCCCATTTCAAAAAAGAAATAAAGGGAAGAATTTTATGATTTATCACAATATTTTCAGAGCTACTAACCTCTTTAAAATTATGATAATTTTATTATTGGGAGGATCCTTTATATCAGATAATATAAAGAATACAGATTCACGAAAGGATTTAAAAGAGGGGTTTTTTCAAGTAACTGGCGGCAAAGTATAATACAAAATTTATGGCAAAAATAAACCGAACATTCCGCTTCTAATTTTACATGATGGTCCTGGTGCTTCTCACACCTATTTAGAACTTTTAGCAGAACTTGCATCTAACCGGCCAGTAATTTTTTATGACTAATTAGGTTGTTGTAATTCAGATAGACCAACTAATTCGGAACTATGGACAATCAACCGCTTTGTAGAGGAACTACACCAGGTAAGAAATGAACTGCAGCTAAATAAAGTTCACATTTTTGGTAAATCCTGGGGAACCACCTTGGCTGTGGAATATTTACTAACCAAAAATCCGGATGGTGTAGAAAGTCTTATTCTCTCTGGTTTATTACTCAATAGTTCTCTCTGGGCAAAAGATCAAAAAGAATATATCGAAAAACTTCCCAGCAAAACATGCCAAGCTATTTTAGAAGCTGAAGACAGGGAGGACTACGATTCTTCTGAATATGAAGAGGCTATGATGCAGTTTTATAAACTGCATATATGTCGTATGGAAACATGGCCAGATTGTCTGAAAGCATTTTTCGATTTAAATTTGAAGATGTATCAATATATGTGGGGTCCAAGTGAATTCACCATCTCTGGTACACTTAAAAACTATGATAGAGTTGGTAATCTTTCTGAAATTAATATCCCAGTTCTTTTTACCTGTGGCGAATATGATGAAGCTACTCCTGCTACTACTCGTTTTTTCCAAAAACATATTTCCGGTTCCAAAATCCATATTTTTAAAGAAGCCTCCCATGAGCATAACCTAGAAAAACATGATGAATATATGAGCGTTATAGAGGAATTCATACGACAGATAGAAAAACGAAAAATGTAAATTTTGCAGGAATCGATTAAAGTTGACATAATTCATTTGCTTTAAAAAATGCCATGAAAACTAACATTAAAAGTAGATGGAGGAGATATGAAAACTGGAGGTAACAGATACGGTACTCACCGTGTGGTAGAGCCCAAAGGAGTTTTACCACAGCCGGCAAGAGTTTTAAATAACGACATGAGTGAAATTTGGGATAATGAAATGCTTATCGATGTTATTCGTTTGAACATCGATTCTGCTTCTTTTCATCAAATAAAAACAAAATTGGAAAAACAGGGACATAAAAACCTGGAAAAAGCATTTGCCGACCATATTATAGATTTAACTGAAAGAACTGGTAAACATAAAAATGAAGATACTGGTTCTGGTGGAATGCTGATAGGCCGTGTAGCAAAAATTGGACCTAATTTCGAAATGAAAGATAAAATTAAAATAGGCGACAAAATTGCAACCTTAGTTTCACTTTCGCTTACACCTCTTAAAGTAAAAAAAGTACACAAAGTACTTCTAGATAGAGACCAAGCTCAAATAGAAGGAGAAGCTATTTTATTTAGTAGTGGTATTTACGCCAAACTACCCGATGATATGGATGAAAACCTGGCACTTTCAGTTTTAGATGTCGCAGGTGCTCCTGCTCAGGTAGAACGATTGGTCAAACCCGGAGATAATGTTGCTATCATAGGGGCTAATGGCAAATCTGGTGTACTCTGTAATGCAATAGCTAAAGAACGCGCTGGAGTTTCTGGCAAGGTGATTGGCGTTGTTCGCAAGGAAAGCTACATAGAAACTTGCAAAGCAACCGGCTGTGATGAAGTGGTTTTAGCCGATGCCAACGATGCCTTGGGAGTAGAAAAAGCTGTTTCCACTGCTACCGAAGGTAAAATGGCAGATGTTGTAATAAATGTTGTAAATGTAGAAAATACTGAGATGAGCAGCATTTTAGCATGCAAAGACCGTGGCATTGTTTATTTCTTCTCAATGGCTACCAATTTCACTAAAGCTGCCCTGGGAGCAGAAGGAATAGGTGCAGACGTAGATATGATCTTGGGTAATGGCTATGCACACAATCATGCTATTATTTCTTTAGATTTATTACGCAGAAACCCAATTTTAATGAAAATATTCAAAGAAAGATATACAGATTAATTTGTTTGGAAAAGAACGAAGCATGCTTCGTTCCTAATTTTTTGGAGGAGATATGTCGCTACACACAATTATGCAAAATACCTCGTCTGAACAGTGGAACGACTGGCACTGGCAGATTAGGAATAGGATAACTTCCCTGCAAGAATTAAAAAGGTTCATAAAGCTTAGTCCCGATGAAGAGAAAATATTAGCATTAAAAAAATTTCCATTCCGTATGGCAATTACCCCCTATTATCTCTCTTTAATAGATGAAAAAAATTCTCAAGATCCGGTTCGATTGCAGGCAATCCCCAGAATTTTCGAAAGTAATGTAAGCCGCTCGGATATGAATGATCCCCTACACGAAGATACCGATTCACCGGTTCCTGGGCTCACCCACCGCTATCCTGATCGAGTGTTGATGTTGGTAACAGACCAATGCTCGATGTATTGTCGTCATTGCACAAGGCGCCGCCTAGCTGGAGAAACCGATACTATGATGCCTATGGATAAGATCGAAAAAGCTATCGATTATATTCGGAAAACTCCTCAGATTCGCGATGTTATTATTAGTGGTGGTGACCCACTAACATTAAGCGATGATCGGTTAGACAAGATTTTAAGCGAAATTTCGGCAATTAAGCATGTTGAAATAATTCGTATCGGTACCAGAACTCCTGTTGTACTACCACAGCGCATTACCGACGACTTGATATCGGTGCTGAAAAAATATCCACCTATCTGGTTAAATACACATTATAATCACCCCAAAGAGTTAACTGAAACTTCGATTAAGGCTTTAGATAAACTGGTGGACAACGGCATAGTTGTTGGGAATCAATCTGTGTTGCTGCGTGGAATCAACGATCATGTAGATGTAATGAAAGCATTAGTTCACAAATTGGTAAAAAACAGAGTACGTCCTTACTATATATATCAATGCGATCTTTCCATGGGAATTTCACATTTCCGTACACCTATTTCGCGTGGAATTGAAATTATTGAATCTCTGCGCGGACATACTTCCGGACTGTGTGTACCAACTTATGTAGTAGATGCACCCGAAGGTGGCGGCAAGATTCCCGTTCAGCCCAACTATATTATTTCCCATTCACCTGGTAGAGTTGTATTACGTAACTACGAAGGAGTAATTTGCTCCTATACAGAGCCCGAACGCCATGAACAAGACACAAAAAAATACCGAGATGGTGTAGAGCCAAATGCCAGATCGGAAGAGGGCGTAATGGCACTTTTAAGAGGAAAAAAAATTGCAATCGGACCAGATACAAGCCGTCGACATCGCAAAAATAAAAAATAAGATTCTTCAAAAAGTCTCCCGTGAAACTTACACAGTTACAATAGGATTATGCAAAAACTCTGGGAAAACAACGCTTTTGAACTGGCTATTAAATAACAGCTCTTTCCAAAACCCCGCGGTAATAACTACTGGAAGAGATGGCGAGGAACAAGACCTGGTAGGCGGGCACAAAAAACCAAAAATTAAACTGCCCGCTAATACCTTTTTCACCTGTTTTTCTTATACCATAAAAAAAATGACACCCTCGATAAAAGTGATACAAAAAACTCCATTTATAGCGATTAATAAACCACTATGGTTAGCTCAGTCTCTGTTCCCTATTGAAACAGAAGTAGTAGGTCCAGCTAGTGTTTCCAAACAAATCTTATTAGCCAAATTTATTTGGGAACACGGTGCAGACCATATTTTCATAGATGGCTCTTTAGATAGACGCGCTATTGCTTCTTCAAGTATAATTAAAAATATTTTTTTGGTAGCTGGTGCTCAAAAAGGTAATCTGGAAAAAATAACCTCTCAATTGGAGAATTTAGTAACATTAAGCACTATCCCCAAATTGAGCATACAACCACAGAGTTTTATTACATTTTATAAAAAGAAAGATATTATTAAAAGTTCTATAAAAAACATCTATGGTAACGAAAAGGAAATATCTTTATATATGAATGCCTCTCAAATATATTTCCCCGGTGCCTTAACTGACCGTTCCTTCGAAAGATTAAAAAACTTTTTCCCAAAATTCAAGGGAAAGCTTGTCTTTAATCATCCCTTTGTATTACAAATCAGTAATAAAAATTTGAAATTTTTGAAAGAACATACTAATATATTCTGTGTAAATGGGTTTGATATAAGCGCTCTGGCTTTAAATAGCTTCTCCCCTGCAGGAAATCATATTAACTGTAAGCAAATGCGTGAACAGCTAAGAAGAAAATTCCCTAATTTGTTAATTTTTGATACCAAGGAAGTAAGTTATGAACAATGATTTTTTATCTATTTTGAATTTACAGACGATTTTTGCAGAGATAAAACCGATTTCGCTGGCAAGAAATGCAGAATTCAAACCGTTTTCACCTCATAAGAAGCAGGAGTTGATAGACCACTTACAGAAACTGGGAAAATTAATAGAAAAAATTAAACAAGACTCTATGTTATCACAAAGTATTGACAGAAATCTAATTCATTTACAAAATATTTCAACTACTTTAGCCAAAATTAGCAGATTATATAGCTTGGAACTTTTTGAAATCCAAGAAGTAAAAAACTTACTCTACTTTTACCAACAAATAAAAACTGAATTACAAAAAAATAAACTTGAAATCATTCAGCTGCCGGAAATAGGAAAGTTATTTTCCTTTTTAGATAAGGATGATCATAATTCACCAGCATTTCATATTAGTAGTTCTTATTCCACACGCTATGCCAAACTATTAGATAAATTTTCGAAACTTAAAAAACAGCTTTCCCAAGAAAATAAAACTAATTTAAAAAATGCTGCCCAAAAACTGAAGATAGACAAACCTGAACCACAGATAGTTGTTTCAAGAATGGATAAAGAGCAGGTAGAAAAGCTACAAAAATCTAAAATTTACTATTTGGAAGACGAGAATTTTGCAAATTTGACTTTTCAGATAAAAAAAACTGATAAAATATTGGAGATAGAAAAACAGCTGCATAAATATGAAGATTATTTAGAGCAAGAAGCAGATAGATTAAAAGAAAAAATAACCAAAGTTATCTTTATTTACATAGAAGAGCTGGAAACTATTCTGCATGAACTTACAAATTTAGATTTAATGATGGCAAAAGCTAAGTTTGCTGTTAAATATAATTGCTTTATTCCCAAAATTGGAGATCATTTGGAATTAAAACAAGCCAGAAACCTTCCACTGCAATGGGAATTGGGGAAAAAAAGAATTAATTTACAGCCCATCGATATTAAGATAGACCAAAAAGTGAATATAATTACAGGTTCCAACATGGCTGGAAAAACTACTGCCTTAAAAACAATCGGACAAACAGTTTATCTTGCCAATTGTGGTATTCCAGTAGCATGTGAAGAAGCCATTGTAACTTTGGCAGGATTTTTCTTTTTCAGTGGCTCTGGAAAAAATCGTATGGACTTAAGTAGTTTTGCTAACGAAGTAGTAGAAATAAATAAAGTTTTAACTAGAACTGACCACGGAATAATTTTAATAGACGAGTTTGCTAGGGGAACCAACCCAGAAGAAGGTGAAGCCTTTTCCAAAGCAATTTTGACATCTTTTTTACAAAAAGATAGCTTTGTAGTTGCTGCAACCCATTTCAAAGCTCCTTCGCAAATCAGGCAAGCTGCTCATTTTCGCATAAAAGGCATTACTTCCGAAGATTATAAAAAACTTCAAAAGGTTCCCAATTTGCAAAATAGATTACAAGAGCTGCATAATTTTATGGATTATTCGCTAAAAAAGGTTGCTGCTAATTCTCAACCGCCCAAAGCTGCTTTAATTATAGCTGAGCTTTTGGGTATTGATGCTAAAATTATTAAAAAAGCTAAG
>JAXHUB010000131.1:0-3502 GCA_034189845.1 Candidatus Cloacimonadota bacterium
CCAAGACTCTCCACCGTCGGTAGAAATACGGATGTTAGCGCCATCCCAAGCATCGTAAGGATCACTTACGCCTGGATCTTCGCAGTTCATACTGAACATAAAGCTAAGTTCTGGTGCTGATGAGCTTAAGGTAAGAGCGGGGGTATCCAACACCAAATAACGGTGATTAGTATATCCGCCTAGTTCTTCATCACCCATCCACCAAGAATTGCCTTCATAGGCTCCTTCTGTACTCAAGTGCCATTCTTCATTCCAATCTGTAGGAGATGTGGCATCTATTGTTGTCCAATCTCCCATTCCTTCTTCAAAACCTTCTTCAAACAGTATGTTCATGTCGCGATTAGCTCGCTGAGCCTTAAACAACGGTTTGGATTGGTTTTCCGGGATAATAGGATTGCCTGCGGCAAATAAGCCGATTGCAACCACTAATACTAAAAAGCTTGTAAGTAACTTTTTCATTTCCTTCCTCCTTTTTTTTTAAAAAAATTTCTTTCTAAAAATAGCTTTCAGAAAAATAGTTGTAGCTAGTTTTTTGTCAATTTTTTTCTTATCCACTATTTATTTCTCAAGATATTAGAGTTCATTTATATATTTTACAAGATCAGCTATTCTTATGGAATAACCCCACTCGTTATCGTACCAGGAAATAAGTTTTACCACGTTCCCATTAACCATTGTAGCTTGTGCATCAAATATGGAAGAGTGCGGATTACCTACTATATCTGAAGAAACCAAAGGCATTTCCGAGTATTCTAATATACCTTTTAAATTTGTTTCTGAAGCTGTTTTCATAAGTGAATTAATCTCTTCTTTAGAAGTTTCCTTTTCCAACACTACTGTTAGGTCTACCAAAGAGCCATCTGGAGTAGGAACTCGCACAGCCATACCATCGATTTTACCATTTAATTCTGGTATAACCTTACCGGTAGCTTTAGCTGCCCCAGTAGTGGTAGGAACTATATTTACCGCAGCTGCGCGGGCTCTACGTAAGTCCTTATGTGGAGCATCTAATATCTGCTGGTCACCGGTGTAGGAATGAATGGTTGTCATAAAAGCTTGTTTGATCTTGAATTTATCACTTAGTACTTTCATAACTGGAGCCAAACAGTTGGTTGTGCAAGAAGCATTGGATATAATCTTATGCTCTGGTTCCAAATCTTTGTGATTCACACCTATTACCACGGTTGCATCTATCTCATCTTTTGCAGGAGCAGAAAGAATCACTTTTTTTGCACCTGCTGTAAGATGCTTGCCAGCAGCTTCTCTGGTGCGGAAAACTCCAGTAGATTCAACTACTATTTCTACTTCCAAGTCTCTCCACGGTAAATTTGCCGGATCTTTTTCTGCAAATATTTTTATCGTTTTTCCATCAACTTCAATTGCACCATCTTTGGCAACTACCTTTTGACCATAAGTTCCATGCACAGAGTCGTATTTAAGTAAGTGTGCCAGAGTAGCTGCATCAGTAAGGTCGTTTATTGCTACCACTTCATAATTTTCGTCTTGGAAAAAAGCTCGAAAAACTAAACGTCCTATTCTTCCAAAACCATTTATTGCTATTTTTGTCATTAGTCCTCCTCAATCAATTAAATCAAAATTGAATTTTTAGCGCTTCCACTAATTTGGGTAAGAGATTCAACTGCTTCTTGTACAGCATTTTCAGCATAGATCATCCATTTTCTTGGATCAAATCTTTTTTTATCGGGAAAATAATCATCATCGCTAACATCATCTGGTTTCACAATAGCATCTTTTTCTTTTTCCCAATATTTTTGAATAGCTGCAGCCATCTCCATTTGATAACGGGTATCTTTATTAATTTTTACCACACCATTTTTTATGGCGTCTTTCTGCTGTTTCGCAGTAAGTCCGGAAGCGCCGTGCAATACAATACCTCGGCTTACATCATTTTTGCGAAGCAAATCATCGATTTCTTTAATCAATTCGATTTTTAGGGTTAGGTTTGCCCCTTTGGTTACTCCATGATTCGTTCCCACAGAAGCTGCAAAAAGATCAACATTCGTTCTTTTCACAAACTCTAATGCCTCTTCAGGCTGAGTATAAAGCTGAGTATCGGAAACTATTTCGTCTTCAGCTCCCTTGATGTAACCGATTTCTCCTTCCACAATAACATTGTGTTTATGTGCAATTTGCACAACTTCAGAGGAGATTTTCACATTTTCTTCAAATTTCTCTTTTGAAGCATCTATCATAACCGATGAAACAAGACCATTTTCTATGCAATAAACCACAAAGTCAAAATAAGCAGGTGTTGCATGATCGATATGAAGTCCCACTCCACTATTCTTATACTGTTCAGATAACACTTTTATCATCGATGAGATTAGTTTTGCCCCAACTTTTATATCTTTAGAAACACCAGCAGCGTATTTTACTGCACCTGTGCTCATTTGCAGCAGCCCATCCGAGCGCTGGTTGTCGTAGCCAGCCAGAAGTCCGCGAATAGTACTATCGAAAACTACATTAGAAGCTATAATCCCAAATCGTTCTTCTTTTGCTTTCTTAAACATCTGTTTCAGTTTTCGTCCATCATAATACATGCTACCCCCCTTTATATTATTTTTCTTCTATTATTTTCTCAATTATGTTATTTTTCCCCTCTAATTCTTGTATCATATACTCGGCAGATTCATTCAGTTCGCCATCGGGATATTTTTCTACCAAGTTTTGGAAAATATCGAGTGCTGCGCTTTTTTCATTTAAATCTTCGGCATATACAAACCCCTTCATGAACTTTGCCTTATATTCATCTTGGCTTTCTGGATAATATTTTATGATTTGGTCATAAAAATATACCGCCTGTTTGAAATTATTCCTTTTCTGGGCATCTTCTGCTTTTTTGAAGTATTCCTCAGCAGTCAGTTTAACTATAAGCTTTTCCGGGTATTTTTTTAAATTAAATTTCTCGGAAAGTTCTTTTTCTAAAGCTTTAAATTTCTTTTGAGAAAGATCTTTCAGCATCTTTCTCTTAACTTTTTCTTTAACTTCTTCAAAGGGGATTGCTTGCGCTACATTATCTTCTACTATTCTAAAAAAGACATACTCATCTTTAGAATTTTGAAAAATATCACTTAGCTTGTGTGGCTTGGCTTCTTCAGAAGGGATTTCCCATATTTTCTTACTGTAATATTTATCCTTACCATGACCAGGAATGATTCCATTATCATAGATATTTTCTATTATCCCATTATTATTACTAAATTCCGAACTTTCTTCAATAATTTCGTTTATCTTAACTGAATCGATTTTGCCTGTTCTGATACCGAGAAAACCGTAACCAAGAGCTTTTTTAACCTTTTTATAGGCATTTTCAGCTGCCTTTTTATTTTTGAAAACAAATGTTTGTATCGCTCTATTATGTAGTGTGCTAAAATCCTTTATATTATCTTCATAATAGTTTCTAGCTGCTTCTTCAGAAAGATCAATATCCTCTACCACTAAGCGATTGTAAATTGAGCGAACAACACTATTGCGCACAATT
>JAXHUB010000132.1:0-5844 GCA_034189845.1 Candidatus Cloacimonadota bacterium
CAATCACCTTTAACCACGGTATAGGAATCTTCATAGTATTTAGGTTTGGCAGCTTCTAAGCTTCTTGCCAAATTGTTGTATCTATTATCTAGATCGGAGAATTCGGTACGGAAATCGGGTACTTTAGATTCTGGATTATCTCTGTATTCTTCGTATTCTGCAAGCAGTTCTCTAAGTTGTGTTTTATTTTCCCAGAGTTGTTTGTCAGACATACTTTCCCACTGAGTTGCTTCGCTCTGGAAATAATCAATACTGTTGTTAACTGCAGCATATGAGGCCTCATCAACACCGAGCATAGCCATAATATTACCATATACTGTTTCGTATTCGGAGTTTACTTGTGTCAATTCTTTTTTTAGTTCATCTCTACGAGCTTGACATTGCTGGTTTTGAGCTATAGCATTGGCTTTTCGTTCCTGGTATTCAGCCATTTTATTTTCTAACTTTTCCCAATAACGTTTTACTTCATCACGTTTAAGGTCTTTGTATTCCTCTTCGCTCAAATATTCAAATTTGGCGCTGAGCATAACGGGTAATAGGATTAACAAACTAACAGCAATTAAAATTGTTTTTTTCATGGCAGCCTCCTACTCCTGTTTTTCCAGTTCTTGTTTATAGTTTTTGAGACTTTCCAGTTCAGCTTTTTTTTCTTCAAGTTCTTGCTCTAACTGCTCTGTTTCCCTTTTACATTGGGCTGCATTATTTTCTGCTGCTATAGCTTCTGCTTCCGCTTGCTCCAATTGATCTTTAGTAATCGGTGGTGGTGGAGGTGCACAAGCAGAAAGAAGAACAGAAGCTACAAATAGTAAGCCTAAGCCTAATCTTAAATTTTTTTTCATAAGTACTCCTTTTCTTTCTCCTTCTCTTTTATTGTTCTATTAAATCTTTCTCCATCAGTTTTCTTTTTCTAATATAGAAAAATATTTGTCAAGCATAAAGCTAAAATTTTTCTCTACTTAGATAAAGATCGATCCCTTTTGCTGCTCTATGACCATCAGCAATAGCGCTTATCGCATCAGCTGTTTTATTAACTATATCCCCACCAGCAAACAATTTTGGTATACTGGTTTGCCCATATTTATTTATTTTAACTTTATAGTGCTTGTATTCTAACATATCAGCAATTTTTTTTGGAAGGAAACTATAATCTGCTCCTTGACCGATGGCAGATACTAATGTATCGACCTTTATTGACTCCAAATCACCCTTAATTGGGACAGGTTTAGGTCTACCACCATCTTTCACATTTTTTAACTCTGCTTTGTTCCAGGTAAATAATAAATTCCCATTCTTTTCTTCAATTTTTACCGGAATAGCTTTTGTAATGAGTTGTACATTTTCGGCTTTAGCTTCTTCTATCTCTTCTAAATCTGCTGGCATATCTTGCTCTCTTCTGCGATAGATAATAGAAACTTCAGCGCCTAATCTACGTGCAGTTCTGGCAGCATCTATAGCTACATTTCCACCTCCAATTACTGCAACTTTTTTTCCTAGCTCGGGTCTATTACCCTTGCTAACTTCATCCAGAAAATAAAGTCCTGAAATAACTCTTTCATTATTTTCACCAGGTATTTCCATTTTGTAAGGAATATTTAAGCCAGTGGAGAAGAAAATGGCATCAAATTGGGAATCCAGTTCTTCGAATTTAATATCTTTTCCTACTTGTTTGCCATTTACTATTTCTACTCCCAAATTTTTAATATAATCGATATCCTTATCGAGCTTATCATAGGGCATTCTGTATTCAGGTACTCCATACCGGATCATTCCACCGGCTTTTTCTTTGCTCTCGTAAATTGTAACTTTGTAACCAGCACTTCTCAGATAATAAGCAGCACTCAAACCACCCGGTCCCGCACCAATGATCGCTACTTTTTTGTCGTTTTCGGTGAATTGTTCATTTAAAATTTCCTTCATTTTTTCATTGGGTATCTGGTCAATGATATAGCGTTTTAACCAGCGAATTGCTATTGGTTCTCCTTTTACTCCTATAGAGCAGACATCTTCACACCTATGAGTACATATTCTGCCACAAGTAGAAGGCATGGGATTAGTTTCGTAAAGCAATTGCAGTGCTTTCTTCAGATCATCTTCACGAATTGCTTTGATGTACTGTGGAATGTCCATATGAGCAGGACAGGATGCCACACAAAGTCCGCATTCAACGCAGCGTTGTGCTTCTTCAATAGCCTTTTGCTTGGAATAACCCTTCACAATTTCCACGAAAGATTGGACACTATCGGAAGCTTGCAACATTCCCATTTCAATGCGCTGAGCGTGAAGCAGCTGATAGCCCTGGCTGCGATTATAACCTTTTTCGTTCTTATCCCAGCTTTTTTTATCAACTCCAGGTACGAATCTGTAGTTTTCAGGATCTGTATCTATCCAAATATATTCGTTGCTCATTTGTAACGAATCTGTTGTACAAATGTCTACACACAAACCACACCAGCAACAGCGGCCATAATCTATACTTGGGCGCAGTCCACTATCTTCTTTTGTTGTTTCAATTCCTTTCACCGTTACCATATCGATGGCTGCATTTTGGCAAATTTTTTCACAGCTGCCGCATCCAATACACTTTTCCATATCGTTCTGATGAAATCCTCGATACCGCAAGCTACCAGGTCTATCTTCTATGGGATTTGTTGCTGTGTAAGGTTTTTCAAAAGCACTTTTCCAAACATAAAAAGGTGATAATATATCTTTCAAGCTCATCATTTACCTCTCAATCTCTGGTGGATATGTATGAAGTGAGGTCATCAATCCAGCTAAATCAGCTATATTAACGTTTTTGGCTAATTCAGGTAAAACTGCCATGGCATGAGTGTAGCTAGGTCCTCGAACATAAACACGTCGTGGATATTCACTGCCATCGCTAACCATATAATAACCATATTCGCCGCGTGTACTTTCTGCTTTCACATAAACTTCGCCGGGTGGAATTTTCCAGTTAAGAACATTAGGTACTTTCGCATGATATTCACCTGTTTGTGGCATCTTTTTCATTATTTGGCGTATCAAATCTATCGATTGCCACATTTCCTGGTAGCGCAGCCAGGCGCGATTAAAAGCATCAGATTTCTCCAGGGTAAGAATTTCGAAATCCAGTTCCTGGTAAGCCAAATACGGTTCATCTTTGCGCAGATCCCTTTTCAAACCTGCAGCTCGTGCATTAGGGCCAACAATTCCAAATTTATCTATCATTTCCGAAGTTATAACTCCTAAATTTTTAGCTCTACTTTTAAAAATGGCATTATCGAACATCATTATCTTTATTTTTTTTAGTAGTTTTTCAGTTTTTTGCAGAATTTTTTCCAGTTTTTCTGCAAAATTATTGGGAAACTCATCTCTCACTCCTCCCGGAATCGTGTACATATGATAAACCCTGCCACCACTAAGCTCTTCGAAAAGATCTAAGATATAATCACGGTGGGTAACTGTCCACTGTCCAACTGTACCTAAACCAAAAGCGCCTGCTTGCCCGCCTATCCACATCAGGAAACTAGCCAATCGTGACATTTCTAGTGTTAGGGTTCGTAACCAAGTAGCTTTTTTGGGAATCTGGATACCACTTAATTTTTCAATAGCAGTAGCTAACAAGTATTCATTTGTATCTGGCTCGGGAACACAAATTCGGCAGACGATAGGATAGCACTGAATGTAGCGTCTTCTTTCCATCAGTTTCTCGAATCCACGATGCAGATAACCAACATGTGTTTTCAGGTCAACTACTTCATCGCCACTTAAGGTTACTTCCAAAGCCATGTTTCCTGTTACTCCTGGATGCTGAGGTCCCTGCCATACTTTTACATATTTTTGTGAGCTAAGCTCTATTTTTTTATCTTTAGCAGGGAATTTGCTTCTGTCTGGTTTATACATCTTCATTCTCATTCAGGATCGGATTCCATTCCGGATATAGTTTTTTTTTCATGTGTTTTTTAGGATCGTGAGTAGTACGACCAGAACGTGGAAAATATGTCTCTTCCGAATATTTTTTTGTATCAAACTCACGTCGCATTGGTGGAATTTCCTGCCATCCTTCCAAGATCATTGGTTCTTCAACCTCTGGGCTACCCGGAAATTGAATTCCGAACATCTCATACAACTCTCGTTGGTACGTAGACACCTGTTTCCAAAGATGATGAATAGAAACCATTTCTGGAGCTTGGCGATCTAAAAAAACTCTAATTCCAATATCGCTGTTACTGTTGTAGTTATGAAGCATGTAAGTAAGCTGGAATTTTTCCTCTTCCTTCCAATCCACAGCGGTTAGGAAAGCAAAATGGGTAAAGTTTTCATAGTCGCGCAGGTGAGTTAGTAACAAGGGCAGTTTTTCCGCTTCAACTGTAAGAAAAACCTGCTTTTCTTTTGTATGAACGACATTCGTAACTGAAAATAATTTTTTCAATTTTTCTATAAAATTTTCCATAATTACCTACCAGTTGTAATCGGGCATATTCCAATTTTTAATAATTTTCTTTTGATTATTTTTGTACCACTCGAAATTATCGGCATATTGGTTGGCACCTTCGGCTTTTCCAGATTTGATGAGCTCTTTTAACTTATTAAAACCAGCCAAAAGTGCTTCGGGACGTGGCATACAGCCTGCCACGTAAACATCTACTGGCAGGTAATAGTCTAAGCGGTTGATAGTGTTGTAACTATCCCAATACATACCACCATTTACTGTGCAGCTTCCTAAGCCCATCACGAATTTAGGATTTTGCATTTGTTCATAACTACGAATTACCCGTTTAAGCGTTTTAATGGAAAGATAGCCACCGATAATAAAGACCGAAGATTGACGCGGTGTGGGGCGAGGAGCTATGCCATAGCGGTACATGTCGTAACGGGAGGTCATGAGTGGGCGCAATTCTATAGCTCCGCAACCTGTTCCATAGCCCAAGATCCAAAGTGAGTTTGCTCGAGCCCAGTTAAGGAATTTTTCTACATATTTGGCCAGAGGAGGATACGAACGAGGCGCTTGGTCGCAAAATAGATTACGTTCATTCTCGGAAAGATCGTTATTAGGTAATTTTTTCATATCTAGCTCCTTACAAAATTTGTATGATCACTGCAATTATTCCCAAAAGTAGGGGAACACCTAGAAAAAATCTTATCGATTGTTCAGTTCGGAAGCGGGGGAAGGCTACGCCTACCACAACCGAAAGCATATAAAGAAGGAAAGTTTTAATAACCATCTCAAAAATATTAGTAGCTCCACCAAAGTATAGATTCATAAAAAGGACTAATTTAGCAGAGGTAAAAATAGCTCGGTTTGTTTGCAATAAACCCATAAAATTGCTGTGATACTCGGTAGGTGGTCCTATTGGAAGCTCTTGCGGAGCAATAACGATATCGAAGGGTGAGTGCATGTTCATTCCCAATAGAGCAAACAATGCTGCTATAGTAGCCAGCGGATTAGAGAAAACTGTCCAACTAAAAAATCCGCTTTGCTGGGCAGCTACAATTTTATTTATAGAAAGCGTGTCGTATTGAATAGCTAAGGCAATTACCGAGAGGGCAAAGGGAAATTCGAAAGCTGTCATTTGTGCTAAACCACGACCTACGGCCATGGGACTGTAAGGATGACCACTTTCTCCAGCACCCAGCGCCATTCCTAACTGACCAAAGAAGATGAAATACATAACTAAAAGTAAATCGCTGCTAAAACTAAGATTACTAAATATTGGCGAGCCAAAAATTGCTGGAATGAACAGGTAGGTGCCCAAACCTCCTGCAATACGAAATACAGGACCTAGATAGAACATTATACCATGAGTAATAGCAGAACGTTTAGCATTGTTTTTTATTATATCTAAAAATGGCTGCCAAACTGGT
>JAXHUB010000133.1:0-5699 GCA_034189845.1 Candidatus Cloacimonadota bacterium
CTAAAGTTTCGCAAAGCAGTGTGCAAAACTGCTCTGTTTTCTGTTCGATTTATTTTTTCACCAGCAAACATAGCTGAAATTGCTTCTTTTAGCCCGCATTTATCTGCCAGCTTAAATAACAATTGCATGGTCTGCTCATCGATGAGGTTTTTGGAATAATCCACAAAAATATCCTCATTCTCTAAACTATAATTTTGGGCGCGATGTAAATCTTTTTGGAATAAAATCCGTAGGTTTGTTTTTGCGATTTTCTTCTGTTGTACTTGTAGCTTTTGCCATATTTTTGTTTGGAAGGGATCTACATTTTCTAACATACAGTCCTCCTAATATTTTACGATTAACACATTTTGCTTTGTGGTCTCACAAAAGGAAAAAATATTTTCTTTATACAAATTCATATTCTTTTAAATAACCCTGCTAATTCTATAGTTAATTGCTACAAAATTACCAATAACTTTTCCACATTAACTCTTCAAATGAATTTTTTTAATATTCCTACCTTACTGCTTCTTTTTTAAATAAAATGCAAATATTTGCCAAGTTTTTTTTATTTTCATATTTTTTGTATCATTCTGACCTAAATTTTTTATAATTGATTTTTTTTGAAGGGATTATTTTATTGAAATGTTTGTATTAACCAGAAGCTGTATTTTAGTATTCAAGCTTTTATCATGTACTTTTAGTAAAATAAATATTTTAAAATTTAAAAAAATAATAAGTGGTTAAGCTTTGTAAACAAATTTGATTTAGATAATTTTAAGCGACCTTTACAAATTTCACAAGACACTTTTCATGAAAAAATATGAAATCTTTGAATATTTGTTGTTGACGAATATAACCAAATTATAGTAAAAAGTGTTTTAAAATTGACTCAAAATCTTCGTCTTCATGAAGTAATAGAAGAGTGGAACTGGTGTTATCTGCACGTTAACTTTGGCAAAGTAAGTAGAATTTAAAGTCACAAAGGAGTTTAAATGAGAAAAATAGAAACCGTTTTAAAACAACTATATGGTGGCAAAATATTGGATGTAGCAACAGGGCACGGGACAGCCATTGAAACTATGCAAAGCAATTTAAAAGATTATGATGAAATTATTGGGATTGATAACTCTACCAAAGCGGTCAAAATAGCTTCCAAAGAATATGAAGAGTAATAAAGTAAAGATAAAGAAGATGGATGCTGCTAATTTAGAATTTGCAGACAATACCTTCGATATGGTTACTATTTTTAACTCTTTGCACCATTTTAAAAATTTAGGAAAAATATTAAACGAGATGAAAACAGTTCTTAAGCCAGATGGTTATTTTATTATATCGGAAATGTGTAGCGATGATGACCAGAATAAAGAACAACTAACTCATGTACTGATACACCACTGGTGGGGCGAAATAGATAGACGACTTGGGATAACCCATAATAGAACCTACACCAGCCTTGAATTAAATACTATCATTCATGATTTAGGTTTAAAAGAGCATCTGAACCATCAATTTTCTTATCCTATTGACAATCCATTGGATGAAAAATTAATAAATAGCTATTTTTCAATTATTGATCCTTATGTGGAAAGGTTGAAAGAACATAAGGACTATGATAATCTTAAGTCGGAAGGGAAAAAACTAAAAGAACGCTTACAAACCATAGGTTATGCACCGGCGAGGAGCCTATTTTATATTGATATAAAACAAGGAGATTAAAATGGCAGAAAAGAAAACTATTATTAAAGCCAATGTTCTGTATGATGGCAAAGGCAAACAGGAAGAAGTTTATGTAATAGTGCAGGGGAATACGATCTTGAATATAACCGATCAGAAGATGAAAGCAGATTTTGAAGGTTATGTTACTCCTGCTTTCATCGATGCTCATTCCCATATTGGAATGGATAGAGAAGGTGAACCGTTCCAAGAATCGGAAACTAATGATGTGCTAGATCAGTTCAACCCGAATAACAATCCCATAAACAGCATCTATTTTGATGATAGAGCTTTTAAGGATGCTGTTGATTTCGGCGTTCTTTACAGTTGTGTGGTGCCAGGTAGCGGCAACCTAATTGGTGGAAGAGCAAAAATTATCCGCAATTTTGCCAAAAATAGAAACGAAGCTGAACTAAAAGATTATGGGTTTAAGATGGCGCTGGGATTTAATCCACGTTCTACTACCGAATGGAAAGGTAAAAGGCCAAATACTAGAATGGGCGTTTATGCGCTTCTGGAAAAGAAATTAGATGATGTAATTCTTAAAAGAAATAAACAAGAAGTTACCAAAAAGAAGAAATTAAACGCTTTGGAAAAGAAACTGAAAAATAAAAAGGTAAACAAAACCGAATATAAAGAAGAAAAAAGCATAATTGAAAAAGAATATGAGCTTCAATTCGATAGCGAAGAAAAAGCACTGCTAGAACTTCTATCTGGGAAAAAAGTTGTAAAAATTCATGTCCACAAAGAAGATGATGTACACTATCTTATCGAGTTGGTTAAAAAATATAATTTAAATGTAACTGCCGACCATACTGGCGATGTTTGGAATAAGAAGATATTCGATCAATTGGCAGAGAACAATATCCCGATTGTGTATGGACCTTTGGGTTCGGTAGGCTATAAGGTAGAGCTGAAGCATGCTTATTACCAAAATGCTAGACTACTTATGGAATCGGAAGCTTTTTATGGGTTAATGACAGACCACCCGGTAATTCATACTATTGCCTTGCGAGATAGCTTGAAGTTCTTTCTGATACATGGAATGAAACCGGAAGAAGCAATTTCGCTGATAACTTACAAAAATGCTCAAATTTTGGGACTGCAGGAAACTTTAGGCAGTATAGAAACTGGCAAAGTGGCCAGTCTGGTAGTATGGAACCAGGATCCGCTTAGTTTGGGTGCTTTTCCAATTCTTGTTATGGCCGAAGGAAAAGTACTACGCTCCTAACAATGACAGATTTGTAATAGCCAAAATTTTGGAATTTTTAGAATTCCTTACCCATCGACCTTAGGGGGGGGAATCTTTGATTTAACAGAAAATACAAAAGACTGTGAGACTAAATCGAGGAGAAGTAGTTAGAACACATTTTAATATAATGTTAATTATTAATGTGATAATTTGTTAAGTATTTTTCTTCTTTAGAATCGAGATAACCAACAAAATCACTGTCGTAACTTAATTTGAAAAATGGAGGTAACAGTGCTAGAATTTATCAAACAAATAGCTGTAGAAGCGGGTAAGATAATAAAAAAAGCATACGATACTAGGATAGAAAAAATTGAACATAAAGGTGATATAGATTTAGTGACCGAAATAGACCTGAAAAGCGAACAGCTATTAAAACAGCGTATTCAGGAAAAGTACCCTGTGGATGCTATTTTGGCAGAAGAGGGGAAAGAAGTAAATGCCGGTGCTACTCGGCGCTGGATTATCGACCCGCTAGATGGTACTACCAATTTCACACACCGCTTTCCCTTTTTAGCAGTCTCTATTGGAGTAGAAGAAGCTGGGAAAATGAAATATGGTGTAGTTTATAATCCGGTTATGAAAGAAATGTTCTGGACGCAGTGTGGTAATGGTGCTTTTTTGAATGGAAAACCGATCTCAGTATCTGCTACTAACAGATTGTCTCAAGCTCTTGTGGGTACTGGATTTCCATATGATCGTTGGCAACATGGTGATTTTTACATAAAAGAATATCAAATCTTTATGCAAAACACACAAGGAGTTAGAAGAGGTGGAGCAGCAGCTGTTGATTTGTGCTATGTTGGATGCGGTAGATTAGATGGTTTTTTCGAGCGCAAACTCCATCCCTGGGATATGGCTGCTGGCAGTTTGATATTAAAGGAAGCTGGTGGTAAGCTTAGTCAGTTTAGTGGAGAAAAGTGGCACTACACAAACGACACCATCGTTGCTTCCAACACAAATCTGCATCAGGCAATGTTGAAATTACTGGCAAAAGCTAATTTGTAGTAAGCACATTTTAAATAGAAAAATCCCGCAGATTTAAAGTTTCTGCGGGAAAATTTCAGCTTAGTCTTTAACGATTATACTGTAAATTACCGGTATGAAAACCAGGGTAAGAAAAGTAGCACTAATAAGTCCGCCAATAACTGTAAGCGCTATTGGAGCTTTTAATTCAGCTCCCTGCCCAGTACTTATTGCCATGGGCAGCATTCCCAACATGGTTGTTGTAGCCATTATAAGCACTGGCCTTATTCTATCGGAACCTGCCCGCTTTATTGCTTCATATTTTTCTAAACCGCTTTGACGTAGTTTATTGATATGATCAATAAGGACAATGCCGTTATTAACAACTATTCCAGCCAGTATAATTACTCCTACAAAACTAGCAACAGAAAGGGTAGTATTGGTAATTCCTAAAATAAGAAATACTCCTATTATCGACATCGGCATAGTGAACATAACTACAAATGGTTGCCTTAGAGATTCAAACTGTGATGCCATAACAGCGTACACCAAAATGATGGCTAACAGAAGTGCTCGCGCAAGAGTTATAAATGCTTCTTGCATATCCTCATAAGAACCACCAAAGTTAATATAGTAACCAACCGGTAACTCTTCTTCGATACTACTAATAGCTGCTTTCGCATTTTGAGCTACTCCACCAATATCGGAGGTTCCTGTTACATTCGCTGTTAACATTACCTTCCGTGATTGTTTTTCATGACTTATCTTTCTAGGTCCTTCAGCAAATTCGATATGTGCTATCTGATTTAAAGGAATCAGATCTCCCATTGGTGAAACCAAATTGTAATGTAAAATATCTTGGAAGGAGTTACGCATTGATTCTTCTAAGCGTACTAAGATATCTATTTCGTCTCCACCTTCTCTAAAAATACCAGCTAAACTTCCTAAAGAAGAAGTTTTGATGGCAGAAGCAACTTGAGCAACAGTAAACCCATATTGAAATGCTTTTTCTTTGTCTATTTTTAAATGTGCTTCTGGTTTGCCCTTTTTAGTAGAATTGGTCACATCCGTAATAAATTCGACTTCTTTAATTTTGGCTTCTATTCTGTCTGCCAGACTTTTAAGTTCTGTTAAATCATCTCCAAAAATATTTATCTCGATTGCCTGACCTTGTCCCTCTCCCATCATTTCCTGATTACTCATAAATATGAACTCTGCCCCTTGTACTCTCGGCAGCTGAGCTCGAATTTCTTCCTGGATATCTTCATAATTTGCAACTCGTTCTTCTGCATCGAAAAGACGCGCATAAATAATTGCCTCGTTTACTCCCTGGGGATTGGTTGGATCAGCTTGTGCTTGGGCATCGCTCATTGGCCCTATCAAAGACATGGTATTTTTTACTCCACTGTTTGCCATAAAGATTTCTTCTACCTGATGTATTACTGCAGTAGTCTCATCTAAAGTGGTGTTAATGGGCATTTTTACACTTAGAACCATAAAAGGCATATCTTGAGTAGGCATGAATTCTGTTCCAATAAACGGAACGATTGCTGCGGAAAGTATTAGAAGCAACAGCACCAAAAACACCGTTTGTTTTCTATGAGAAAGCACCCAGTCTAGTGCTACAAGATATCTCTTCCTAATACCATCGAACATTTGTATAGAGCGCTTTTTTACTTTTATGTTTTTCAATCCGGTCAAAAAAGGTTTTCATCACGGTAAACGCCATGCGGCCCAGGGCCTTGGTGTCCTGGTTCCGGTGGACCCGCTTGTCTAAGTCCACCTGGGC
>JAXHUB010000134.1:0-13114 GCA_034189845.1 Candidatus Cloacimonadota bacterium
AAAGGTCCATATGTTGTTCTCAATTTCAATAAAACTGGAGCCAAAAGATTTGCAAATGTAACTGGGCAAAACATAAACAAACGCCTAGCTATTGTTTTAGACAATGTAGTTTATGTAGCTCCTAATATTCAAGATAAAATACCAAGTGGGCAAGCACGCATCACCGGTAATTTTACATTGGAAGAATGTCAGGACTTAGTTATTGTTTTAAATGCTGGTAATCTTCCTGCACCGGTTAATATTGTGGAAGAAAGAACAGTTGGTCCAACTTTAGGTTCCGATAGTATTCAGGCTGGAATTACAGCTGCTTCTATTGGCATGGCAATTGTTGTTTTGTTTATGATAATTTACTATGGTATTTCTGGTTTACTAGCAGATATTGCTGTTTTAGTAAATATTGGAATTATATTAGCAGTTCTCACTATATTTAGTGCCACACTTACTATGCCTGGTATTGCCGGTATGATTCTTACCATTGGTATGGCGGTTGATGCCAATGTGCTCATATTCGAGCGTATCCGAGAAGAATTGAAGGCTGGTAAAACAGTCAGATCTTCTGTTGACGCTGGATTCGATAGAGCTTTGGTAACTATTTTAGATGCTAATATCACAACTTTGATAACAGCTTTAGTTCTGTATCAATTTGGTACCGGACCTATTCGTGGATTTGCTGTAACCCTCTCGATAGGTATTGTGGGCTCAATGTTTGTAGCATTAGTTCTGCTGAAAGCGATGTACGATGGTTTGGTTACAAACGTAAACAGAACCAAGCTTAGTATTTAGGAGGACTCATGAGATTTTTTGGAGATACAAATATAGATTTTATTGGAAAAAGAAAAGTAGCTTTCGTAGTTTCTGCAATTTTGATTTTACTCAGTGTAGTCTTTCTTATTGCTAAAGGCTTGAACTACAGTATAGATTTCACTGGTGGAGTTTCTTTGGAATTAGATCTAACACCCAATACACCAGATGCTGAAGAGATAGATATACAACAAATCAGAGATCTTGTGGTGGAAAATGGTTTCGAAGATATTGAGATACAAACCATTAGCAGCCAAAGCCAAGATGAAGATACCCGAAATATAGTTCTTTTGAAAACTAAAGCTCAGGGGAAAAATGCTGCTGCTTTAGTAGATGTCATCAAAAATTCCTTTCCCAATAATGTGGAAGAAGGTAAGTTTATACGTTTACAAGAAGAAGTAGGACCCAGAATAGGAGAAGAGCTAAAAGAAAAAGCTATCTTGGCAATATTTTGGGCTTTAATTGGTATTATAATCTATATATGGTGGAGATTTGAATTTACCTTTGGTATTACCGCTGTAATGGCTCTTTTCCACGATATAATCATAACACTCGGTATTTTTGTTATTACAGGTAAAGAGATTAGTCTTACCATAGTGGCAGCCTTACTTACAATAGTAGGTTATTCGCTCAATGATACCATAGTTGTTTTCGATCGAATTCGTGAAGATTTAAAAATCTATCGTCGCGAAAAATATCGTAGCGTTATAAATCATAGTATTAATGAAACACTGAGCCGTACAATCATAACTTCTCTAACTACTTTAGTTGTTGTGTTGTGCTTATATTTCTTTGGAGGTACAGTTATACATGATTTTGCCTTTGCGCTTCTTATTGGTGTAATAATTGGTACTTATTCTTCTATATTTGTTGCTAGTCCACTTTTGGCGGAACATTTTATTAGAAGAGATAAAAAGCGTGGTATTAGAAAACGTAGAAGATAATCTATAAGTATAAAAAAGCCTCGCTTTTCAAAGCGAGGTTTTTTTTATTTTCCGCGGGAAATTCCTCTTTCAGATTCCTTAACAAAATCTATAAAAAGTTTTTGCTCAGGTAAAAGATTCTCAAAATGCTTTGCTTTTTCTAAAGCTTGCGTTCGATTCATCTTAGATTTGTAAAAAAGTTTGTAGGTCTTTTTCAGGGCATAAATTACTTCTTTGGAAAAACCACTTCTTTGCAAACCCACAGTATTAAGACCTGCAACATAATACGGAAAGCCTTCTCCTCTAGTAAAAGGTGGAACATCTTTTTTAATTCCAGATTTTCCTCCAACAAATGCGAATTTTCCAATTTTAACAAATTGGTGAACAGCAGTCATTCCTCCAATACTAACATTATCATGAATATGAATATGACCAGCTAACTGTACGGAATTGGCTATAATTACTTTATTCCCTATCTGGCAATTATGGGCTATATGAGAATAAGCCATCAACAAACAATCGGAACCAATCGTTGTCGGTTCTTCCATAGTGGCCGAGGTATTTATTGTTACAAATTCACGAAAAGTATTGTTATCACCTATTACAAGCTCAGTAGGTTCATTTTTGTATTTAAGGTCTTGAGGAATAGTTCCAACTACTGCTGAATTAAAAAAACAATTATTGTTACCAATGGTAGTATGACCTTCTATGATCACATTAGATTGTAAAATACAATTATTTCCAAGGGTAACATTAGCCCCGATTATACAATTTGGTCCAACTGTTACATTTTTTCCTATTTTAGCATTATTATCAATAATAGCTGTTTTGTGCACAGTACCCATAAATTCACCTATTTTTTCATAACTTTAGCTAAAAAATCACCTTCACATACTTTTTTGTTTTCCACATAAGCATCTCCATGCATTTTAGCTAAACCTCTTTTCATAGAAAGAACTTGTAACTCAAAACGTAATGTATCGCCAGGCTTTACTGGAGATCTAAATTTAACATTATTAATAGAAGCAAAATATGCCAAATAATCTTGGTGATTTTCTAAAGCATTTAGAAGCATAATTCCGCCAGTTTGTGCCATAGCTTCTACTATAAGAACTCCCGGCATTATGGGGTGGCCGGGAAAATGGCCTTGGAAAAAAGGTTCATTCATGGTTACATTTTTTATTCCCACAATGCTTTCACCTGTTTTAAATTCTATTATTTTATCTACAAGTAGGAAGGGATATCTGTGTGGCAATATTTTTTGAATTGCATCAATATCGAAAACAACGTCTTTGGTTTTCTTTTTTTGATAAATTTTTTGTAATTCCTGTTTTTTATGAATACCGTGCAATTTTTTTACAAGTTCCACATTAGTCTTATGTCCAGAACGGGCAGCCAAAATGTGACCTTTTATTGGAACTCCCAAAAGAGCTATATCACCAATCAAATCTACTACTTTGTGCCGTACAAATTCATTATAATAACGTAATGGAGTGCTGTTTATCAAACCTTGTTTATTTATTTTTATTTCACCTTTGTAGTTAAAAATTTTTTTTAATCTATCCAGCTCTTCTTTAGGAGTTTCTGGATCTGCTACAACCAATGCATTTTGTAAAGAACCGCCTTTTATTAGTCCCGATTCTTTCAAATGCAATATTTCATGAAGGAAGCAAAAGGTTCTGGCAGAAGCAAAATCTTTTTCAAATACATCTAAGGAAGGCATCCAAGTATATTCAGTACCCAATGCCTTTTGCTTGTAATCCACCATAAAAGTTATTTTGAGGCTATCGGAGGGTACTATAACGATATCCACATTGTCGGCTGGTGAGGAAAAGGAGATAGCTTTGTCAAGTTCCATATATTCTCTTTCAGCATCCTGTTTTTCTATACCGGCTTTTTTTAATAGTTCCAAATACACAATAGCACTACCGTCAGCAACAGGCACTTCGGGGCCATTTACTTCTATACGAATATTATCGATATTTAAACCTTTAATAGCAGCTAAAACATGTTCTATTGTGGCTACGGCAGCTTCTTTTATTCCAACAGTTGTGCCTCGAGAAATATCGATAACATGGTCAATATCTGCAGGTATCTCTGGTTTGTTCTTCAGATCGGATCTTATAAAAACGATTCCCTCATTTTTATCTGCTGGTTTAAAAGTTATAGTGGAAATTTCTCCTAAATGCAAACCAACACCAGTGTAACTAACTTCTTTTTTGATAGTCTGTTTTAACTCTTTCATTCTTCTACCTTCAATTTCTTAATTTTTTTTATAATCTCGGGTAATTTTCTTTGCGCTATGTAGATTTTTTTCTGCAGACGAGCTTCGGTGGCAGGAGAACCAAAATATTTCGCATTTTCAGGAACATCGTTTGTTATGCCAGATTGTGCACCTATCATAGCGCCATCGTGTATTTTTAGATGACCAGCTACGCCTACTTGACCCGCTAAATATACTCTGTCGCCTACCTGTGTGCTGCCGGCTAAACCTACTTGAGCGCAAATTATAGTATGTTTTCCAATTTTACAATTATGTCCTATTTGCACCAAATTATCTATTTTAGTGCCTTCTCCTATTATGGTTGAGCCTATGGTACTTTTATCTATTGTGGTATTTGCGCCAATTTCTACATCGGAGTGAATGATGACATTACCTACCTGGGGAATTTTGTTCTGTTTCCCTTCGTGGTAAAGATAGCCAAATCCATCAGCGCCAATAACACAGCCGGAATGAATTATAACACCATCTTCTAATTTGCTATTTTCATATAAATTTACATTGGGAAATAGGTGACAATTCTTACCTATGCTACAATTTTTCCCAATAAAAGTATTGGCTTCTATTTTACTATTTGAACCAATTATAGCATTTTCTTTAATAATAACATTTTCCCCAATCCATACATTTTTGCCAATAATGGCTGAATTGGAAATACTGGCAGAATTGGCTTTAAAAGAAGTCGGATGAGAAGATTCCAATTGCAACCAGGTTTTAACCAACATCATAAAGCTTATATAAGGCTTTTCTACTAAGATCAGGTTGGTTTCGGGTTTAAGTTCTATATCAAAAGAAGGGGGTACTAAAATTAAACCTGCCTTTGATTTTTTTAATGAAGGTAGGTATTTTGAATTTTCAAAAAAACACACAGATTTAGAATTTGCCTCTTCCAATTCTGCTACATTGTTCAAAACTGATTTTTTAACACGTATAACCTCCTGTCCGGGCAGACGGGAGGTTATTTGTTTAAGTTTTAATTCGTTATGGAATTGCTTCATTATTATTATTCTACAGCTTCATTCATCTTTTCAATAATTGTATCTGTGATGTCCAATTTAGGTTTTGCATATCTAACTGAACCAGAGGCTACATCGAGTACCAAGTCGTAGTTGTTTTCAATAGCAATTTCTTCGATTACGTTTTGCAATTTCTCCAGAATTGGTTCCAGAAGTTCTTGGTTTCTCTGCATTGCAAGTCCTCTATCGCCATAAATTTCTTGTATCTTATCCTGGCGCTTTTCCAATAATTCGTTAATTTTTTCTTGTGCTTCAACTTTACCAGATTCAGTAAGAATCATTTTCTTACTTTCGTATTCTGTGTTCAGTTTGTCTATTTCTTCTTCCAATTCTGCAATTTCGGCATCCCATTCTTGTTGTTCACTTTGATAAATTTGTTGTGCTTCCTGAGTGTCCTGAGATTCCATCATAATTCTTTCGCTATCGATATACACTATTTTATCTTGGGCGTTAAGTATGGATACAGTTATTACGATTGCGATTGCGGTTAGTAATAATTTCTTCATGTTTTATCCTCCAAATTATTTTTCAACCTATTGGTCTTAACCTTTTTCCTATTTAAAGTTTATAAGTCAACACAAAAATTGTGAAAAAATGAAGTAGTTCTATCTTCTTATGAAGATTAAGCCAAAATATTGACAAAATTTGGCCAAACAGGAAACTTGTTTTAAATTATAGGAGTCATAATGAAGTTAAAAATTTTATTTATTCTTTTTCTGCTAAATATTTCGCTCTATGCTGGAGTAGAAGTTATTGAAAGCAGCAGAAATTTCTATCTATTGGAAATCACATTTCAGGACTATAGTATTGAAGATGATGGTGAGTTTACCATAATTTCTTCCAAATGGAATAATGAAGCAAAATCAGGGGCTCCGTCTCTGCCTTTGTCAAATATAAAATTTATCGTTCCGCCCGATGGAGAACTGCAGGCTTCTGTTATTTCGAAAGAGCACGAATTTATTAAGATAAACCATCCAATAAAACCAGCTCCTTATTATAACAGGGATACTAAACAATATGAGTACAAAATAGATTCAAAGAAATATAATAATTATGAGGTACTGGTTGCAAAAGAAAAAACTAGATTTAGGTTTTACAATTATGTTCCGATTGAAATAAGACCAGTTATATTGGAAGATAATGGGATTTTGGTTCATAAAAAAATTCTTATTGAAGTGAATATTACAGGAAATGATAACTCTGCTGATAACATCCAAGATAAGTTCAGCAATATCTATCGGGAGATGTTTATCAACTTTAATCATAATGGATCTTTTACCAGTAGGCCAGAACGCAAGTCTAATGCCATGCCTTTTTCGAAAGCAGATTTTTGGTACAAATTAACTTATTCGGACTCAGGTATTTACAGATTGCAAGAAGAATTAGAATCTTTACCAGAGTTTGTAGATTTAAAAACTATTCGTATCTTTGGGTTTAAAAAGGATAAAGAAAAGATAGTTGCTCAGGAATTACCATTACAAGAAGAAGATAATTCCTTGATTTTTAATTCAGAGGGATTATTTGGAAAAGTTGCTTGGCTTACATTTGGGGGAAGGTTTGATAAGGCCCCTTTAAGAAAAAATATAGAGATTAAATTCGAACCTCAGAAAATAGTAAATTTACTGAACAAGGATGTTAAAGAGCTAACCAGAGAACGTAATGAATACAATTCCATTATTATTACACCAGCAGAATTCGAAGAGTACGCTTATGAGCTTGCCGATTTGCATGAGCTAAATTTTAACATAAAAACATTAGTTATAGATCAACAAAATATTTTCGACCAAAATGCCGAATCACCTATTGCGATTAAACGTTTTTTGGAAACTCAGTTCTCCTTACCAGGTGGGGAAGATTTGGAATCTGTAATTTTACTTGGAGCTGGAACCAGAGAATGGGAAGTGAATTCCAATAAAAATCGCATAATAACATACGGCGGTAGAGATGATAATTATGTGAGCTTTTCTGGTTCTTATCCAGATTTAGCGATTTCTAGAATTCCTGTTAAAACGATCTCTGAACTAGATTTAGTGTTTAGTAGAATAAAAAACTATATAGAATCTCCTAATATGGGCTGGTGGAGAAATACTGTATTATTAACTGCGGATGATGAACATAAAAATGAAGGTTTGGAAGGGATTGGTGTTTCAGCAAGTTTTAATCACACTCAGAAATGTGAAATTGTAGATGCAATAATTCGCGATTATGTTGAAACAGATAAAGTTTATGGGATCGAATACAATTTTGATGAATACAACAACAAACCTGATGCCAGAGATGCTATAATAAAAGAAGTAAACGAAGGGTGCTTAATTTGGTACTATGTAGGCCATGGTGATGAAGAAGTATTAGGTGATGAGGAATATTTTAAGGGTTCATTACATCTTCCCTTTTTAGAAAATTCCGATATGCTTAACCTTTTTATCGCAGGTTCATGCAATGTGGGACATTTTGATGAACTTGGCTTCGATTCTTTGGCGGAAAAAATCTTATTTCAACAAAATGGTGGTTCAATAGCTTCCATTGCAGCCAGCCGAGGTAGCTTTCCTGGTCCCAATGCTGTTCTTTTTGAAAAATTTTTCCAAAATGTAATTATTGAACGGATGTCGGTAGGGATGGGTTTGTGGCAGGCTAAGTTGCAAGCAACATCTATTACCAATAGCACATTGTATCATCTTTTTGGAAATATTTATTTACCTATTTTATCCCCGGAAATATCTGGTGAAATAACTGGTCTTCCCGAAAGTGTTAATGCTAAGCAAACAGTATCTTTTGAAGGACAATTTACACAAAACGAATTTAACGCAGAGGGTTCGGCTCGAGTTTATGATTCCAGCACTTGGATTAATTATACTAATTCGATACCACCTGATACCATGGAATACTATGTAACTTACCTTCGCAAAGGAAATAAAATTTACAATGCGAATATCAGTGTAGCTCAAGGAAATTTTGAAGGACAGTTTATAGTCCCTGTAGGTATCGATGGCGGTGATATGGGACAGTTAGCTGTTTACTATGCAGATGAAATTAATAATAAGGAATATATTAGCTATTATCGTCCCTTAATTTTAAATCAGGAAGCAATAGATGTAGAAAATCAAGAACCTCCCGAGATAAATCTTTGGCTTGATTCCAAAAAATTTGCTAGCGGAGATTATGTTTCCACAAATCCGCTTTTGCTAGCCCATATCCAAGATGAAAATGGAATTAATATTTCCGGTGCGCCAGGTAGAAGAATTTTAGCATTATTAGACGGTAGCGATGATCCTAACGACCTTATCGATGTCACTTCTGGATTCATCTATAACACCGATTCCTACACTGAAGGTGAATTAAGCTGGCAATTACATGATTTGGAAGAAGGCAGACATACTCTGCAGCTGATTGTGTACGATAATTTTGGCAATTCCGCTTTGGAAGAAGTCGGTTTTTTTGCTCAAAACGCTAAACATCTTACTATTCGGGATATGCTGGTTTATCCCAATCCTGTTAAAAAAGATGCACATTTCACATTTGTGGTAACAGAAGACTCAGAAGTGAAATTATCTATATACACAATCACTGGTAGGAAAATATATACAATTTCCAGGTCTGTTACTAAGGGTTACAATCAAATATATTGGCATGGACGAGATGCCGATGGTGACAGGCTAGCCAATAATACCTATTTTTATAAAATTAGGGCAAAACAGCCAAACAATGGAAAAGTAACCGAAGAAATTGGTAAGTTAATAATTTCAAAGTAGTTTGTTGACAAGATTCAGGCTGCATTTTTCTTTGTTATTCTTATAAAAATAAGAAAATTATTATAAATCGGGGGAAATATGAAGAATTACGATATGGAAAAGATTCGAAATATTGCACTTATCGGAGCAAGTGGTTCAGGGAAAACTAGCTTGGCTGAACAGATGCTATTCGATGCCAAGGCTATAAACAGAGTTGGAAGCGTTGATAAAGGCAATACAGTGATGGATTTTAATGCTGAAGAAATAGAAAAGAAAATGTCTTTAACTCTTGGCGTAGCAAGTTTTGATTGGGAAAATTGCAAAGTAAACGTGATAGATACACCAGGTTTGTCAGATTATGCTTATGATCAGATAGCTGCTTCTTTAGCTGTTGAAACATTAGTATTTGTCACTAGTGCAGCAGCAGGTTATGAAGCCACTTTAGAGCATACTCTGGAATTATTCCAAGATAAAAAGAAAGCTAAAGCAGTATTGGTGAACAGAATGGATAACGAAGGAGCAGATTTCAATAAAGCTTTACAGCTTATACGAGAAAATTCAAACATTAACCCTATAGCACTGCAAATACCAATCGGGAGTGAACATAAGTTCGAAGGTGTAGTTGATATTATTAAAAACAAAGCTATTATAGATGGAAAAGAAACTGAAGTTCCAGCTGATATGAAAGATAAAGTTGATGAAACCCGTTTGGAAATTATGGAAGCTGTTGCAGAAAGTGATGATGAATTGTTGGAAAAATATTTCGACGCAGGTGAGCTTACTAACGAAGAAATAATTAAAGGACTTACTAAAGCCATAACTGCTGGTAATTTTGTGCCTGCTTTTGCTTGTTCAGTTGCTGAAAATATAGCAATAAAAGAGTTTATGAACGCAGTAGTGGAATATCTGCCTTCTCCAGCGGAAGTGGGGAAAGTACCTGTTATGATGGGTGATGAAGAGAAAAACATGATTTGTTCTCCCGATGGAGAATTATTGGGCTATGTATTTAAATCGGTTTCCGATCCAAATGTAGGCGATCTTTCTTATGTTAGAATTTTCTCTGGTTCTCTTAAATCTGGTATGGATGTATATGTTCCCGAAAAAAATGCCAAAGACAGAATTGGTTCTATGTACTACATTTGTGGAAAAAATAGAACAGAGACAAATGTATTACAAGCTGGCGAAATTGGTGGATTAGTAAAAATGAAAACCGCGAGAAGTTTATGTAGCTTAGTAAAACAAAATTCAAATCTAAAACATGTGGAAGTTGAAATGCCAAAACCTGTTTATTGGCAGTCAATAAAAGCAGAAAACCAAAGTGATGAAGATAAGATAGGAACAGCTTTAGCAAAATTGTTGGATGAAGATCCAAGTATCCATGCCGATATGAATCCCGAAACCGGACAGAATGTTATCTCTGGTGTTGGAGAACAGCAACTTACCATGCTTAGCAAAAAATTAAAGAGTCGTTATAAAATAGAAGCCATATTCGATATTCCGAAGGTTCCCTATAAAGAAACTCTGAAGGGGAAAGCAGATGTAAGCTATCGTCATAAAAAACAAACCGGTGGGAAAGGGCAATTCGCCGAGGTATATTTTAGATGTGCTCCCAAGGGACGAGGCGAAGGATTCGAGTTTATCAATTCTATTGTAGGTGGGGCTATTCCTTCCAAATTTATACCAGCTATAGAAAAGGGATTGAATGAGATTTTGCAAGAAGGAATAATCTCGGGAAATCCTATTGTAGATATAAGTGTAGAATGTTATGATGGCAGTTTCCACGAGGTTGATTCTTCCGAAATGGCATTTAAAATAGCTTCCTGGCAGGCACTAAAAAAAGCTTTTGCTCAAGCCGGAGGAATTTTGCTAGAACCAATTCACAAAGCCGAGATCATTATTCCCGATGAATATATGGGCGATGTGATGGGAGATGTCTCTACCCGCAGAGGTAAGATTTTAGGAATGGAACAAAAGGGTAAAAAACAGATTTTGAATGCCCAGATGCCTCTTGCAGAGCTTTTCGGCTATTATCCAGCTTTGAAATCTCTTACCCAAGGACGAGGTAAATTCGAGCAGGAATTTTCGCATTACGAGAAGGTTCCTAATGAAATAGCTGAAAAAGTTATTGCTGCTTCTAAAAAAGAAGACTAATAAATTTTAACATTAACTAAAAACATGGAGGTGGCAATGACCACCTCCTTGTTGTTTTGGGAATTTATGTAAATTGGAGGAAAAATGTCTGGTCATAATAAATGGAGTTCAATAAAATATAAAAAAGGTGCTGCCGATGCCAAGCGCGGAAAATTATTTACCCGTTTAGTAAAGGAAATAATAGTTGCTGCTCGTGAAGGAGGTGGAGACCCCGAAGCCAATCCAAGACTTAGAATTGCTATTTCAAATGCCAGGAATGCCAATATGCCCAATTCTAATATCGAGCGTGCCATAAAGCACGGAACTGGCGAATTGGAAGGAGTGAACTATGAATCTTATGTTTACGAGGGATACGGACATAACGGTGTGGCAATTCTGGTTGAAGTGCTCACAGATAATAAACAGAGAACAGTTTCGGAAGTAAGACACACTTTTGCTAAAAATGGTGGTAGTTTAGCAGAAACAGGTGCGGTCGCTTGGAATTTTGAACAAAAGGGCTTAATAGAAATTGAAAAAAATGATCTGGAAGAAGAGGAGATGATGGAAGCTGCTTTAGATGCTGGAGCAGAAGATTTTATTACAGACAATGAATTCTACAAAATTTATACTTCTTATACCGAGTTACATAGTGTAGTTCATAACTTAGAAGAAGCTGGCTATAATATAAAAAAAGCTGAATTAACACAAGTTCCTAAGAATAAGGTGAAAGCAGACGATATAGCAGAGAAATTGCTTAAATTATTAGACCAATTGGAAGATCTGGATGATGTGCAAAAAGTTTATGCTAACTATGAAATATCTGATGAAATTTTAGAAAGGTTGTCGCAAGATTGATAATTTTGGGAATTGACCCGGGTAGTCGCTATTGCGGATATGGTATCTTGGAATTAAAAAAAAGGACTATTATAGCTGCTGGTTGTGATGTGATTAGAACTTCTTCCCAAAGCCCATTTACCGCAAGATTGATGCTAATAAATAAAAAAATAGCTGAAATTATAAAAGATTATAAACCAGACATAGGAGTTGTGGAGACTATCTTTTACGGAAAAAATATAAAGTCAGCTTTTACTTTGGGACATGTTCGTGGCGCAATATTGCTTTCTTTTGCACAACATAATATTGAAACTGTTGAATATTCTCCGCGGGAAGTTAAACAATCTGTAGTTGGAAATGGGAATGCTTCCAAAAAGCAAGTGGAATTTATGGTGAAAAAAATATTAAACAAAGATTTTGGCAAGGTTAGTTCCGATGCTTATGATGCCTTAGCTATAGCGTTGTGTCATTATAATAAAATTAAGTATACTTTGTAGTTAGGATTTTTTATGTTTGCATTTTTAGATGGTATTCTGGCTTTTAAATCACCGGTAACAGTTGTAATAAATTGTGGAGGTGTTGGTTATGAAGTTTTTGTGCCATTAAGCACCTTCGAAAATTTACCTTCAGAGGGCGAAAGAATTAAATTGCACATTCATTACAGTTTTAATGAAACTGATGGAGTACGGTTATTTGGGTTTCATACTTTACAAGAGAAAGAATTGTTCCGTTTGCTCATATCTGTTTCCAAAATAGGACCAAAATTGGGTTTGGCAGTTCTTTCTGGTATGGCTGTAGATGATTTTGTACAAGCAGTTGCTTCTAACGATGTTGGTCTTATGTCAACGGTGCCTGGTATTGGGAAAAAAACTGCAGAAAGATTGATAATAGAGCTTAAAGATAAAGTTCCCATTCTAAGTCTAGGAAAAATTACTATAGATATTCCTACCGAAAAAAAAGATATTATACAAGAGGCAGAAACTGGGCTTATTACTCTGGGCTACAAGCAATATGAAGTAAAGAAAGCAATAGCTAAGGTTGCCAAAGCACAATCATATAATTCAGCGGAAGAACTTATAAAGGCTGCCATAAAAACTCTGTATAAAAAGCGGAAAAGATGAATGATGTAAAAAAAGAAGCTTATAAAATAATCGTAAAAGTTTTCAAGAAAAATATTTTTTCCGATAAATTGCTGCAACAATTTGCAAAAAAGAATAAAGAAAACCCTGAAGATACAGCCTTATTGTTCCATCTTGTTAAGGGGATTATTAAATATCGAGCCAATTTAGACTATATTATTTCCAAGTATACAGATAGCAAGAAATACCAGAAAACCAGTATAAAAATAAAAGCTTTACTGTATTTAGCGATATATCTTAGTTGATATATCGCTAAATACAG
>JAXHUB010000135.1:0-3776 GCA_034189845.1 Candidatus Cloacimonadota bacterium
TACTTATTAAACTATTTTTAAAAATTTAATGATACTTATATATAATGAGATAAAAAAATAATTTAAAAAAGAAAGCAAAAACGAAGGAGAAATAGATGAACACTGAAAAGACCAAAAGACCAAAAGTAGAAGAAATTCTGCAAGATAATGAAAAGAAATTAAAATTTTATGAAAAACTACGTGGTAAGGTTACCAAGTATGTGCAAGGGAAAACAGGTCAAAGAGGCGGTAAATTTGCAGAATATCTTCTAGCTTTGCCCGATCTATTTATTTTAATTACACGCCTTGCAGTAGATAGGCGCGTTTCCAAGCAGCAAAAGTTATTTCTCGGAGGTATATTAGCTTATCTTATTCTACCCATCGATATAATTCCTGATTTTATCCCCTTTTTTGGTCTATTAGATGATTTAGTACTGGTTGTTTATGGTCTCAATTTTCTATTAAACGAGCTGGATCAACAAATTCTATTTGATAATTGGAGTGGGAAAGCAGATATATTGAACCTGCTAAAAAATGTTAGCGTTACTGCAGAAAATTTCTTAGATAGAAATATACTGAGAAAAATACGTCGCTGGTTGAAAAGAATAAAAAAATGAAACTATTGCTTGGTACAAAAAATCCCAATAAAATAGCAGAAATAAAGTCACTGCTACCTCCCGATATTGAAATTCTTACAGCACTTGATATGAATTTGCCTGAAGTTATTGAAGATAGAAACACAATAGCTGGAAATGCTGAAAAAAAAGCATTGGAATATGCCCAGGCCACCGGAAAAATAACTTTAGCAGATGATACAGGATTTTTCGTGGAAGCTTTGCAAGGCAAACCTGGCGTAAAAGCAGCTCGTTATGCTGGAGAAAATTGTTCATACCACGATAACCGACAGAAAATGTTAAAGGAGATGCAAAACAAACAAAATCGCAGGGCTGCTTTTAAAACAGCTGCTGCCTTAGCTTCTCCTGATGGAATAATAGCAACTGTATTTGGTGAAGTGATAGGCGAAATTACGGAGAGAGAAATAGGAAGTAGCGGTTTTGGTTATGATCCCATTTTTTTAGCTGCAGAAACTGGTAAAACCTTTGGCGAGATGACTCCAAAAGAAAAACATAAAATTAGTCATCGGGCACGAGCATTGCAGAAAATAATCCCAATAATCTTGCAATATAGGCAAAAAACAGAAAAATAGAAATGAACACTTTGCAGGTTGTAAGGCGCTTTGTATTTTCCCAGTGGGGAGGCACTGAATCAGTTGTTTGGAACACTTCCAAACAGCTATTTCAATTAGAACACTCAACAGAAATTTTAGCTACTAAAGCCCTCGCAAAAGAAAAGCAGGAAATTAAAGATAACATTCCCATAAAAAGATTTCCCTACTTTTATCCCTATTTGAATTTGAAAAGAGAAAGCAAGTTGGAATTGGACAAAAAAGGTGGCGATCCGTTTTCTTTTCAGCTTTACAAATATATGTTAAAGAAAGAAAACTTGCATCTAATTCATTGCCACAGTATGAACCGTATGGCAGCTATGGTGCGTCTGGTAGCCAAGAAAAAAAAAATTCCATACCTGGTTTCTTTCCATGGCGGATATTTCGATGTCCCTAAAAAAGAAATTGAACAGATGATAATTCCCTATAAAAAAGCTATAAATTATGGTAAATTCATCGACTTTATTATAAAAAAGAAACGTTATTTAGAAGATGCTGATGCTATAATTTGTATTGGAAACAATGAATTTGAGCTCGCTAGAAGCAAGTTTCCCCAAAAACTTGTCTATCATTTACCGAATGGAGTAGATTGGAAAAAATTCCAAATACAAAAAAATAACAGTTTTATAGAAAAATATAATATCCCTCCCCATAGAAATTTAATTTTGTGTGTTTCTCGCATCGATTACCAGAAAAATCAAGAAATACTACTTCAGCTGTTGATGCATATTAACAAAGATAAACCAACTGCTCATCTGCTATTAATAGGTCCGGTTACCTCCGATAGCTACTTTGCTAAGTTGCAAAACACAATTCAAGAAAACCGATTGGATGATCAAGTTACTATTATACAAGGCTTGGATTCCGACGATCCAGAACTTGTAAATGCCTATAATCAAGCAGATCTGTTTATTTTACCTTCTGTCCACGAACCATTTGGTATAGTTGTTTTGGAAGCATGGGCTAGCGGAGTACCAGTAATTACCTCTCAGGTAGGAGGACTTGCTAGATTAGTGAAAAATTGGAAAAATGGTCTTACTTATGATAACACCTTAGCAGATTTGAAAGAAAAATATAAAAAATTAACAAATAACATGAACTTACAGCATAAGTTAACAGAAAATGCTTTTCAAGAAGTTATAACACATTATTCTTGGCGAGTAATAACAAAAAAATTGCTTGCATATTATCGTGAAATAAGAGAAAATTATAAAAATAAATAAGAAAAAAGCTTTAAAAAAGATGAAACAGGAGGAATGCAATGATAAATCCAAATATTTTCAGGGAATATGATATTCGTGGCGTGGTAGATAAAGATCTCACCGAAGAAGCAGTTTATTTCATATCTCGTGCCTACGGCACTTATATTCGCCGCCAGAATAAGAAAACAGTTGTTATTGGCGGAGATGCTCGTCTTAGTACTCCCAAATTCAAAGATATATTCATAAAAGGTTTAATTGAAACCGGAATAGAAGTAACAGATATTGGCAATGTCGCTACACCTGTACTTTATTTTTCTATTTGGAAATTAAAGACTGATGGGGGTGTAATGATAACAGCTAGCCACAATCCTGCTGAATACAACGGCATAAAATTGAATAACGGTTTAGCTAGCGTTTATGGTAAAGAAATACAAGGTTTATTAAAACTCATCCAGAACCAAGATTTTGAAAATGGGGAAGGTGCATTACAAAAAAATGATAATATCTCCCAAATTTATATGGATTATATTGTTGATAATATTAGCCTTAAGCGTCCTGTTAAAGTTGTTGTAGATGCTGGGAACGGAGCTGGTGGACCATATCTTCCCAAAATATTGCGCCGCTTGGGATGTGATGTAACAGAAATGTATTGTGAACCTGATGGTAGATTTCCCAATCACCACCCAGATCCTACTGTAGAAAAATATATGACCGATCTTATTGCCAAAGTTAAGGAAACTGAAGCTGAAGCTGGCTTAGGCTTGGATGGCGATGCTGATAGAATAGGTGTGATTGATGAAAACGGTAAAATGCTCTATGGAGACCAAATCTTAAATATTATTGTCCGCGATTTTCTGAAGGATAACCCTGGTGAAAGAATAATAGCAGATGTAAAATGTTCAAAAAATCTTTTTGATGATATAAAAAAATATAAAGGTATACCCATAATGTACAAAACTGGGCACGCAAACATAAAAAACAAAATGGCAGAAGAAGGTATAAAAGTAAGCGGCGAAATGAGTGGTCATGTATTTCTAAAAGACCGCTATTTGGGTTTTGATGATGCTATTTATGTTGCTTGTAGATTTGTGGAAATTATGAGCAAAATGGATAAACCTGTTAGCCGTTTTTTGGAAGACCAGCCCAAAATGTATAACACACCAGAACTACACATCGAAAGCAGTGAAGAAGAAAAATTTAAACTGGTAAAGCGCGTACGTGATTCTTTCGTAAAAGAGGGATATGATGTGAATGACATAGATGGCATGCGCATCACTTTTCCCGATGGTTGGGCTCTGTGTAGGGCTTCCAATACCACTCCCAAACTAGTTCTGAGATTCGAAGCAGAAACTCAAGAAAGATTGAACGAG
>JAXHUB010000136.1:0-8404 GCA_034189845.1 Candidatus Cloacimonadota bacterium
AATGATAGCGGCTGTGTATAATATGGGTTTAAAAGCTGAACCAGGCTGCCGTTTTGCCTGGGTCATTCTATTGAATTTGCTATGATTAAAATTTCTACCACCAATCATTACACGCACATATCCAGTTTGCGGTTCTATCGAAAAAACGCCGCCCTGCACATATTCAGTCTTAATATCCAAAGTATCTTCAGGAATATCGGAATATTTTACCGGATAATCGTTTTTTTCTTCCAATTTCTTCAGATTCAAATTCAAAATTGAATTTGCATATTGCTGCAACTCCATATCTAAAGTTGTATATATCTTAAGTCCGCCAGCGAAAAGCTGGTTTGTTCCATATTTTCTTTCCAATTTTTTTCTAATATGCTCTATAAAATAATCATTAGCTTTATTTTCTGCTTCTGGTTCTATTAAATTTATATCCGAATTTACTGCTTCTTCATATTCTTGGGAAGTTATCACTTCTTTTTCATACATTATTTTCAAGACAATATTGCGGCGGTTTAAAGCTCTATGAGGGTAGCGAACGGGATAGTAAGCACTGGGTAACTGCGGCATTCCAATTAGCAAAGCCGCTTCAGCAATATTCAAATCTTTTGCTTCTTTACCAAAATATCGGGATGCGGCTATTTCTATTCCATATAACCCGGGGCCAAAGGGTGCTTTATTGAAATAATATTCCAAGATCTCTTCTTTGGAATAATGCTTTTCAATTTGAACCGCAAGTAATAGTTCTTTTATTTTACGAGGGATCTTTTTGTCTAAAGTGAGAAACATATTCCGTGCTAACTGCTGGGTAATGGTGCTGGCTCCTTGGGAAAAGCTGCGAGTTTTTATGTTTGTTAGTAAGGCACGAATAAAACTTGTCAAATCCATACCCCAATGTTCATAGAAATTATTATCTTCCACAGCTATTAGTCCATCTATTAAATAGTCAGGAAGTCGTTTCAGATTTGTCAATTGTCTATGTTCCACAGAAAAAATATGAATCAATTCATCATTGATATCATAGACTTCCGAACCAACTTTTAGATCGAAATGGGTAAGTTCCGATAAAGGAGGTAATTCTTTGCTATAATAAGAAAAAATACCAGCTATACTGCCTATTACCAAAGAAATGACAGCAAAAAATGCAAGCAAATATCTCCAAAAATATTTTTTCATCTAAACCACCGTAATATTAAACATTCAAATAAGTTTTATCTCTTGACATAACAAATTTAAAACATCAATTTCCAATTTCTTAAAATACTTTAAATAATTTCAACAGCAAACTTCTTTATAGAATCTGCAATATTCAATTTTTATATGAGTAATCAATGAGAAAGCAGTATATTCGTCAATATTTTTGTAGATAGGCTGTAGTTATGAAAAGGCATTTACTACTTCAATGTTTTATATTTCCAGTTTATTATATTTTAATTTTATATTTAGAATATAAGCGATATAGCCTGTTATAATACCAGTTATTATTCCCAATAAGATTAGATAAGGCAGAATTTTGAATATAGCCTGCTGTTGAATAAGAACAATTCTAACCAATATTAGTTGCCCAAAATTGTGAAAGACTGCACCTGCAATACTTATTCCCACAATACTAAATTTAATATTGGAATAAACAAGCAAGCACATTATTGCAAAGGAAGTTAATGTTCCCGCAAGAGCTAATAACGAAGTTGGACTTACCAATGTACCAGAAAAAAGTCCACCAATGACAATTTTGGCAACAGCAACTATGGCAGCTGCACCATATTCTCTTCGCCATAGCAGAATAAGCACAATAACGTTTGCTAAACCCAATTTCATAAAAGGTAATGGTTTTGGTATAAAATTTTCTAAAACATAAATAGAGACAGCTAGGGCAGTGAAAAACGCCAACCTTATTGTTTTATTATCCATAAAATAAAAATACGGGTTGAAAGCCAACCCGTATAATGCTTTCTTTTATTTAACTGTTCTTCTTTTCGAATTCTTGCATAAATTCTGCTAATTTTTGGGCTGCTTCCATAGGCAAAGAATTATACAATGAAGCACGACAGCCGCCCACACTGCGATGACCTTTTAGTGTTACCAAATCTTTTTCTGCTGCTTCAGCAATAAATTTCTTTTCCAATTCTTCGGTAGGAAGACGGAAAGGAATGTTCATCATCGAACGATCTTCTTTCACCACAGTACCACGATAGAAATCTGAACTATCTAAAATTTTGTAGATATAACCAGCTTTCTCTTCATTCCGCTTTTGCATGCCAGCCAAACCACCATTGTCTTCTATCCATTTTAGTACTTTGCCAATAACGTAAATCGCAAAAGTTGGCGGAGTATTAAAAGCGGAATCTTTTTTGATATGAGTTTGATAATCCATCATTGTAGCCAAACCATCATTTTGTCTTTCCAACAAAGATTTTTTTATAACCACAAAAGTGGCACCGGCCGGCCCAATATTTTTCTGTGCACCTCCGTAGATGAGGTCATATTTGGAAAATTCAAGAGGTTTACTAAGGAAGTTGGATGACATATCGGCAATTAAAGGAACATCTTCTGGTACATCAGGATCAATTTTCCATTCAGTTCCACGAATGGTGTTATTGGTAGTTATGTGAAGATATGCTGGATTATCGGAAAGCTGCCATTCTTTGGGAATGTAGGTGAAATCTCTATCTTCCGAACTTGCTGCTATGTGTAACTTCTTCCCCATCTTCTTAACTTCCTTTATCGCTTTAGTAGACCAAGCACCTGTATCGATGTAGTTTGCTTCTTTGTCATCTGGTAAAAAATTTAAAGGAATCATATAGAACTGAGTGCTAGCACCACCCTGCAAGAACAAAGCTACGTAGTCATCACCCAGTCCCATCAACCTCAACATTCTACTGCGAGCATCTTCCATTATTTGTTTAAATTCGGCAGATCGATGGCTCATCTCCAAAACGGAAAGTCCCTTACCTTGGTAACTTAAAAGCTCTTGTTGAACTTCCTTCAAAACTGACTCGGGCAATACTGCTGGCCCGGCACTGAAATTGTAAACACGCTTTACCATAACTCCTCCATCATTACTTTATTTTATCCTTATCCTAATTGACTTAATTTTATTGCAAGCTTTTTTTGGAAAATAAATGAAATTTTTTGGATACTCGTCAATCAATTTGATTGCTAATAAAAAATTAATAGTACCTGACCATAAGCAACAAAATTTGGAAACCTTAACTTGCAAAACTGCTCGCTTAAGTGGAAAACATAAATAGTATAGGAGGCTTCATGAAATTCAAATTTGATATGATCGGGTTATTTATAAAAATATGCTAAAAATGGTAGAATTTTATCAGCAAGCCCTGGAAAAATTGCTCTGCTAGATTACCGACCCCGATGGTAACTTGATAGAAATTGCCAGTGATTTCTGGGAGTAAGTAAACTCAGTCCTCCTCTTCTTCGCTAACTCTAAGAGAAGGAACATAAGAAAATGTGAAAGAACTTGAGACACATAATACTTAATTATAAAATTTAAAAAACTCCTCTCCCTTCTCTGAGCCAAGACTTGTGCCCCCAAACTGGTGTAAAAGATGCTGAGGTGCGAGGAAAATTTCCTACTTTACCAGCAGCATTTTTCTGCTTAATGTTCCTTGCTGTGTTTGCACCTGATAGAAATAAACACCACTTGCAACAGTTTTTTCATTCTTATCTGTACCATTCCAAATTAGGTTATGTTTTCCTGAAGGCAGTATGCTATTGTGCAGCTGTTTAATTTTTCTGCCATTAGTATTGAATATGGCAACTTCTACTTGCTGCGGTTGTAGTAAATTAAAACTAATTATAGTTTCAGGATTGAAGGGGTTGGGATAATTATTTAGTTTTTGAACAAGTGGAACTGAAATTTCTCCGTTTCCAGATGGTTCTATAGCAAATTTCACATCAGAAGCTCCTACCCCTACTTCGTATTGTTGCATCAATTCCAAACTACTGGTATCGTAAAAGAAAACTTCGGAGTTTACTACATAATCTTTAGCATCTATGGAAGCCAGATAACCATTTTGCACAGCTAAGGCATTACCACCCAAAATATTATTCTCTTCGGGAGTAGAAAGCACTTCAAGGTTCTGAACGTCATAGATATAAATTCCTGCGGGCCAGGCATTTCCAATAAAAGCTTTATTTCCATCGGAAGCTATTGCTTGGGGACAGCCTCCTATCTCCAATGTAAATTCTACCACCTTTTCCTCTAGATCTATTATTTCTATATTACCAAGCACATCGTCGTAATTGCCAGTACAAACAAGATGCAATTTATCTTGCACTACTGCAAATTCACAAGGATTCAAGCTGGTAGGGATTGTTTTAAAGATGGAAAAATTGTTTAAATCGACCACAGAAACAGTTCCAGGGTCATACTGGTAGGTAGAAATATCAAAACCGGTATTGGCTACATACAAAAAATCATTATAAACAGCCATTCCCTGCGGTGCTTTTCCAACTTCCAAGCTAGAAACCAATTCTTCGTTTTCTAAATCTACCTTATACACCTTGTAGCTGTTATTACCGGTAACATAGCCGTAGTTTCCCACAATTTCGATATCATTGGGATAGCTGCTATCTTCCAAATAAATTGAATCCACCACTTGTCCGCTTGCTAAATCGACCTTTTGAACTGTATTCTCGTAGGTTACTACACAGTAAGCAAAATTTTGAGTAAGTGCTATCTTATTAGGCGCACTGCCAGGTGTTTGTCCCAAAATCGCAAAAGTATTGCTCACTTGCTGTTCAGCTAAATCGATTTGGGATAGAGTTTGCGAGTTGGAATTTACCACATAAACGTTTTCTGCTGATACAGAGCATACAATAAATATAATCAACACCGAAAAAAATACTTTCATTCTTTCCTCCAATTTCTATTTTTTTAATTTTATTTTTAAGTTTAAACTCCAGTTAAATCCTGGTTCTGGGGTAAGCAAATATTTTTGATATTTATTATTTAAAATATTATTTAGCTTTGCTTCTGTGGTTAAATCAAAATTTCCCAAAGCAAAGTTATAGGACGCATTAGCATTAATTGTTTCATAAGCTGGCAAATAACCCCACAGATGATCTCTGCTGGGCCATCTTTTACCAGTTCTCTCATAATTCAATTCCGCTTCATAACCGCTATTTTGGTAGGATAATCCCATTTTACTTACGCTGGTGGGAACATACGTAAGGAATTTATTCTCATAAGCAGGAATATCGCTATTATCGTAGGCAAAATTTCTTAACCAAGAGCAATATATGGCAAAGTTAGCTGGTAATTTGATATTCCCTTCCACATTATAGGACGTTACTTCTGCACCGCCAATATTGCCTGGTTTCCAACTTAAAAGTGATTTATACCAATAGATAGAATCATCAATTTTCTTATAGTTATAGGAAAATTTGACATAGGAGTTTTGGGAAGAAATTTTTGCCCACAGCTTGTATCCCCTTGATTTTTCAGGTTTTAGATTTGGATTTCCTGAAGTTGCCATGCCACCCTTCCAATAAAGATCGTAAAATGAAGGCAACAAATAAGAATTTCCCCAGCTAAAACCAGCCTCGTATCGAAAAACATTTTCATATTCAAGTTCTCCTGAAAAAAGGTAGCTGCTAAAAGCTTCAAAATCTAAAGAATCGCTTCTATGGGAACTGTCATGACGCAAATCAATCTTACCGGTAAAGTCTATAGGATATAACAACCATTTGTTTTGCAACTGCAAAAATGCAGCATAGTTTATCATAGAAGTTTTTGTAACTGAATTTATCGGAGCAGTCAACTCCTTGTATCTAAAATCCTGACTTATTATTTCCAATCCAGGCTCGATTTTCAGTTCTTGCTTTTTCCATTGCAAAGAACTTTTATTCCCATATTTTTTATAAAATGTTTTTCCGATAATATTCAAATTACCGGAAGATTGGGAATTATCGTAGAGTGAAAATTCTTTAAAATGAAAAAATCTTGTTTCCCAAGCTAAGTTTTCTTTATCTCCAGATATTTTAAGAAAATTTCTAAGAGATTCGCCTTCTAAAAAACAGCTATCGAATTGTTCCAATGATCCAATATTCCCAGGCAATTGCTTGTAAAAGTCTTGGTAAAATGTTTTCAACTCCACATTTTGCCATCCCAACCAAGAAATATTCATACCCAAATCTAAAATTTGCTTTGCATTGTTTTCTCGCTTTTGATCTTCTTGCTCCGAAAGTTGATTATCATAAGTGAAATCATTTTTAGCTTTAGTATAAGCAGCATTAAATCCTATGTGGAATTTTTTAAAATTATGCTGAAACGATATATTATTTTTATAATAACCAAAAGAACCAAAAGCAGAGTTATAAGAAAAATCCTCTTTTTGAGTGGTAATGAAGTTAACAATTCCACCCACGGCACCGCTACCGCCAATTGCTCCAGAGTTACCAGATATAACTTCTACTTCTGTTACCATCTCTAATGGTAAAGTAGAAATATCGAATTCTTTCCCACTACTATTAAGTGGAATTCCATCTAACATTATTAAACTATATTTAGGATCGAGACCGCCTAACGAGACAGTTTTGGTCTCTCCTGCAGCACCACCACTCAACAATCTTATTTCCGGCTCTTTTTGCAGAATATCTTCCACATTCTTTTTCTCTACTCTTATTTTTTTCCCATAAGCCAAATCTGAGATTTCTGATAATTGCGGTAATACAGAACGAACTGTTACGCCTTCCATTTCCAAACTATTACGGTGCATTTGGATAAGAGAACTTATTTCCTTTTTATGAATTTTTAGTTTTTCAAATCCTATTCTGGAAAAATATATACTATCATTTTTGACTTCGATTTCAGCTGTTCCCGCCTGGTCTGTTATATATAGTTTTTCACCATTTTTTATTATAACGCCTGCGAGAGGTTGTTTATTTTCATCTGTAACCTTAATTTTATAGCTTTGTAATGAGTGAAAAATAAAAATCAACAATATTAGAATTAGCTTTTTCATTTTATTTTAGGATAAATAAGATTTGGCCTACCAGAATAGGGATTTTCCACTATTTGTAGGTTAGCGTTATATAGTTTCTTTAAATTTTTTGAATTAATAATTTCGGAAGGTAACCCATCAGCTAATATTCTTCCTTTCTTCATCATTATTATTCTATCGCAGTATTCAGCTGCTAAATTTATATTGTGCGATATTAGAATTATCAACTTTTTTTCTTTCTTGTTTATTTTATTTAAAAGATGCATTATATAAATTTGGTGATTAATATCTAACTGGCTAAAAGCCTCATCTAGTAACATAATATCTGTTTCTTGTACCATAGCGCGTGCAATTGAGACACGTTTTTTTTCACCACCACTAAGTTGGCTGTATAGCTTAGTAGAATAGTTGCTAAGATCTAATCTTTTTAAAATATTATCTACTATTTTTTCATCATTGGAAGAATAGTTTTGCCAGTAGCTAAGGTAGGGGAATCTACCCATCAGCACCAATTCCTTCACCGAATAATCGAACTGTAATTGGAATTCCTGTGATATAAGCGCGATATTCCGAGCTAATTCCTTTTTATTCCAATTTTTTAAACTTCGTTTTTTTACATAGATCTCACCACTTTTGAAAGGTAAGTATCCCACTAAAGTTTTAAGCAAAGTGGTTTTGCCAGCACCATTTGGACCCAAAAGTGCACAAAATTCACCTTTTTTAAACTTTAGTTCAAGTTGGTGTAATACCTCTTGATCTTGGTAACCTGCTGTTAATTTTTTAATCTCTAACAAATTATCACCTTCTTTTATTTGTCAGAAATCCCTTATTAAGGAAAATTCCAACTATTATTTTTACCTAAGCTCCCTTCAATAAAGGGCAACTTTAATTTATCCTTCGAATAAGTACTCAAAGATATTTAATTTTATAAATCTCTCTATTTATTTTGCTAAGCAGAACCATTACAGAAAATCCTTAGTTCGTAATGTTCCCTAGCAAAAACCAATTTTCTGGTTTTCGAATAACTTTTGACCAAAACTATTTGACAATTCCTACCATTTTACTATGTTATCGCACAGGAGGATAAATAATGCATATTTCTACAAAAACCGGGTATGCTTTAAGAGCTTTAGCAGCATTGGCAGCAAATGATAAGTCTAAACCAGTTTCCATTGCTCAAATATGCAAACAGGAAAATCTACCAGCCAAATATGTTGAGCAGCTCTTTAGAAAACTGAAGCAAAATGGCATTATTGGAAGCATTCACGGTTCTCGCGGCGGATATTTTCTTAAACAAAAAACAGAAAATATATCGCTGAAAGACATTATGCAAGCTGTGGATGAAAATACCAACTATACCTATTGTGATTCCGACCAAGAAAACCTGAACTACTGCCAAGGCCTTAACTGCGGTTTTCGTAAAATTTGGGATGAGATCCAAACTGATTTGG